>CAYTMT010000010.1:4763-22449 GCA_964439095.1 uncultured Gammaproteobacteria bacterium
TGGGGTTGGCCGTGGCTATTGCAAACATCTATGAACATTCTCGTCATTCATAAATATTACTGGCATCGAGATGGAGCCAGTAACTATGCACTGGATAGTGCCGAGGCGCTTCGGGCTGCTGGTCACACTGTGGTGCCGTTTGCTATGCACGACGAGCGAAATGAGCCAAGCGCGTGGAGTCGGTTTTTTGTTTCTAGCCGAGATTTGGCGCATCCAGACAAAGCTTCGGTGTGGCAAAAAATTTGCTTTGCCTTTAATATGTTTTATTCCTTTGAGGCCAAGAAAAAATTGACGGCGCTGTTACAGGAACAATCGATTGATGTGGCCTTTGTGCACAATATTTACCACCATATTTCACCGTCGATTTTTTCGGTTTTAAAGCAACGTAATATTCCGGTGGTAATGATGTTGCATGATTACAAACTTTTATCACCAAACTACAGTCTGTTTCACCATGGAGCGGTGCACGAAGAAGATGCGCGCGGGTGGTATTGGACGTGTGTTCGGAACAGGGGATTCAAGAATAGTTGGTTGCAAAGTTTGCTGGTTACCTTGGAGATGATCTGGCATCATAAAATAATGTGCTACTATGAGCGCTCGGTGGATTTATTTGTTACCCCGAGTCAATTTATGCGCGATTTGTGCGTGCGTTTTGGGTGGAGCAAAGATCGATTTGTGACTCTGCCACTTCCGATCAACATGAATAATTTTAGTGTTCATATCGAAGATGCTGGATATGTGGCCTATGTTGGTCGCTTGAGCGAGGAAAAAGGTTTGAATGTTTTACTACAAGCTGCAGCACTTACTCCCGAGATTGCCTATCGAATTGTGGGTGAGGGTCCGCAGCAACGAGAGTTGAAAGAGCAGGTTGCCGCACTAGGTTTGCGCAATGTGGTTTTTGCTGGATTCAAGACAGGGGATGGGCTAAAATCCGAAATTGCCGGGGCGTGTTTGCTGGTGTTGCCAGCTTTGTGGTATGAAAATTACCCACTTAGTGTACTTGAAGCTAAGGCTATGGGTAAACCGGTGGTCGCTTCCCTCATTGGTGGTTTGCCCGAGATGTTGCCGGAGGATTGTTTGGTTCCACCAGGAGACGCGGTTGCTTTGGCTACGGCGATTCGTTATTGGCATCAACTGCCAGTCATCGAGCGTGTGGCACGAGGCCAGCAACTTCGCCGCGAGGTGGAGGAGAATAACAGCCTGTCAACACACATCAAAAAGTTAGAAGAGATTTTTAATGGTTTCTATGAAAAAAAGTCTTAGCAAAATTCACGTGGTGCACATTATCCCGACGCTCGCGTTTGGTGGGGCGGAGCGGTTGGTGGTTGATCTGGTAAATCATGGCGACCGAGAACGGTTTCGCTATACAATTATTGTGCTAAAAAATATTATCCCTTTGGCTGCCGAAATTACCAATCCCGAAGTGCGAGTGATATGTGTGAAAAAAAGTAGCTGGTCGGGGTGGTTTATTCCTCTTGTTCGCGAATTGAAGCGCTTAGGTCCGGATATAATTCACACTCACTTGTTTGGTGGTGATGTGTGGGGTGGTCTAGCTGCACGCGTACTCCAAATTCCAGTAGTAACTACCGAACACAATCTTAATTATGGTTATGGAGTAGTGCGCAACACTATTAAAAAAATGTTACGGGGTGGTCGGGTGCGCTATGTGGCTTGTTCCGAAGCGATCAAAAAATACACGATGCACCACTACGGTATCGCCGAGCAGAATATTCAGGTAATCCGATCAGGTGTTGATTTAACTCGGTTTGAGCGTGTTCCCGAGAATCAGTTTGAGAGCCCTATTCGGTTTTTGCTACTCGGTCGTCTAACATCGCAAAAAGGACAGGACGTTGCCCTTCGAGCTTTGGCCGGATTAACCAATTATCCCTGGCAGGTGAGCGTGGTCGGGAGTGGAGAGAATGAACAAAAGTTGCGCGCTTTGGTGGCTGAGCTTGGTTTGCAAAATCTAGTTTCTTTTTTGGCGCCACAAAGCAATGTTGTTAGTTTTTTAGAAAAAAATAATATTCTGCTTATGCCCTCCCGCTACGAGGGGTTGGGTGTGGTGGCGATGGAGGCGATGGCTGCTGGGCGTTTGGTGGTGGCTGCGGCTGTGGACGGATTAAAAGAAGTGGTGGGTCCAGAGCGAGGGGTGCTGGTAGAAAACAACAATGTTCAGGGTTGGAGAGAGGTAATTAAAAAATGTTTAGAAAACCAAGAAGACTGTCGGATGTTGTCTATGGCAGGGCGCACATACGCTATGAATAATTTTAGTGTTCATGATACGGTGAAAAAGTACGAGGATGTTTATCAACAAATATGCGGTTAAAGATTGACAAGTTTATCTTATCAGGAGTAATTATCACCAGTTTTTGTCTGGGTTTTTTTGTTACTCCGGCGTTGGCCCAAGCTCAGACCGAGCGGCTTAACCCCAAAATTGCCAACTATTTTTTAAAGTGGAGTATCACTCCGGCTGAAGCGACTGAGTTGGCCAAGTGGGACGTGCTTATTTTGGACATGGAAACACAGGTAAAAAGTCCAGGGGAAATTGCCCGTATTCGGCAGTTGAATCCGCATATTACTATTTTGGCCTACATTACTCCGCAAGAAATTTTGGATAACGCTGCCAGTTCATGGAGTTCGCTCCGACGTTCGTTGGTGGTGGGGATTCATCCTGAGTGGGAACTCAAGAATACTAGCGGTGAATGGATTGTGTTTTGGCCAGGAACGCACATGCTGAATATTTCTACGCTTTGTCCGAGTGTAGATGGTTACAAATTTAATCATTATTTGGCTCATTTTGTGGCCACGAACGTACTTGGGAGCGGTGTGTGGGATGGTGTGTTTTATGATAATGCCTGGGATAGTGTTACGTGGGTCACTAAAAGTAGTTTGGATTTGGATGTGGACGGAAAAAATGACGCCGATGTAAACGGTGCTTGGCGCGATGGGCTTAAGTATTTATTCAACGAAACACGCCGTGCGAGCCCGCGGGATAAGATTGTTTTGATTGGCAATCATCCTAACGCCACCTTTCGTAACGAGTTAAATGGCATGATGCTCGAAAATTTTGGCAATCAACTCAGCTGGGCTGATTCCATGCGTTTGTATGAAAAAAACCATACGGGTACGCAAAGTCCACGGTTGAATATTATCAATCGCAACACTGCAAATCGCGATCGGCAGGATGACTATAAAAGCATGCGGTTTGGATTGACCAGTGCGCTTTTGGAAGATGGATATTATTCGTTTGACCGGGGAAGTAATTCGCATAACGAGCTTTGGTGGTATGATGAGTACGATGTGAATATGGGCAAAGCGGTGGGGCAGGCTTATCCTGTTTCGGGGGTGGTGGAAGATTTTAAAAATGATGTTTGGCGACGTGATTTTTCGGAAGGGACAGCGCTGGTGAATGCCACCGATAAACCAACCAAAATTGATTTAGGCGAGGATTATGAAAAAATTTCTGGACATCAGGACAAGACAGTCAATGATGGTGCGATTGTTTCCGAAGTGGAATTGTCGTCAAACGACGGAATTATTTTAATGAAAACAAATCAAACTACGCGCGAGATTTTGTATCGCAATGGTGACTTTTTGCGCTTCTTTAATGCTCGCGGAGAGCGTTCTCGTAATGGTTACTTTGCCTATGACGAAAATTTGCCCGCTGGATCCAAGCTGTACACAGGCGATTTGGATGGTGATAGTAAAAATGAACGTATTATTGTGACCGGGGCACGCATGGAAATTTTGGATAGTCAAAATCGCTATTGGTTTCAGGACTTTCCGTTTGGGGCTGATTACAAAGGTGAGCTATATGTGGCGGTGGGGAATGTAAACAGTCAATCTAAAAAAGATATTTTGGTATCAGGATCAACCGGCGGCAAAGTAACGCTCTATAATTATTTTGGCGGGATTATTAAAAAAGATTTTTATCCGCTTGGCACCAGCTATCGGGGTGGATTTCAAGTGGCGGCGGGGAATGTTGATGGCGGTGATACAGGTGAAGCGGTGCTAGGGCTGACTGCAGGCAAACCGGCCGAGGTGTTAGTGTACGATAGCACCCTCACCACCGTGCTCAAACGATTTTTTCCGTTTGATAAAAAATATACTGGTGGAGTAGCCGTGGCGGCAGCCAATGTTTTTGGGGATCAACAAAAAGAAATTGTGGTTGGTCGGGTTGATAAATCCCGTTTACTTATTCGTATTTTTGATCGTGCGGGCAAAAAATTAGGGGAGTTCTCAACGCCACTGGGGTTTGGTGGAGCTCGTTTTTCTATTACCGCAGTGGATATTAATTTTGATGGCAAAGACGAGATTGCGGTGGTGGGGAGTGGTTGATTTGCAAGCATTGCTTTTGCTGCTTTTTTCGCGTATACTGTGGTTATATGTCCTATCTTATTATTCGTGGTGGAAAAAAACTTTCAGGGAGTGTGGTTACTCAGTCTGCCAAAAATTCGGCCTTGGCTTTGTTGTGTGCTGCTGTAATGGTGCGAGACAGGGTGCGTTTGGTGGATGTTCCCGAGATTGAAGAAATTAATCGCATGGTGGAGCTGCTTCAAAGTATTGGAGTGATTATTGAACGACCTAAACCGCACGTGATTGAAATTGACGCCCGGGGTGAGTTGATGGCCGCTGCCATGAATCGGACTGTGGCTTGTCAGATGCGTTCGTCGCTTTTGTTGCTTGGCGCTTTGGCCAGCCGGGAAGGGAAGTACCGGTTGTATAAATCTGGTGGTTGCAAGTTGGGCAAGCGCACGGTTCGACCACATGTGTTTGCTTTGGAAAAATTGGGAGTGTCTGTGATTTCTCGTGAGGGCTATTATGATGTTACCAACAGCGCGCTCCACGGGGCCAATATTGTAATGTACGAATCCGGCGATACGCCAACCGAAAACGCCATTATGGCCGCGGTGCTTGCTCCGGGGGTGACAACGATCAAAATGGCCTCCTCCAACTATATGGTGCAGGACTTGTGTTTTTTCTTGGTCGCTGCCGGAGCAAAAATTAAAGGTATTGGCACAACCACGCTTACCATCACCGGAGTCAAGAAATTGCACGGCGTAAAAAACTATCCCGTGATGCCTGACCCCATTGTAGCGATGACGTTGTTGGCTGTTGGAATCACTACTCATTCGGGAATAACGGTAAAAAATTGTCCGATTGATTTTTTGGATTTGGAACTGACCAAACTCGAAATGATGGGGCAGAAGTTACAGCTGGTGAACGTGCGGCGTTCGGCCAATCGCCAATTTCATATTGCGGACATCGAACTTACGCCGAGTACTCTGGTGGCCTTACCTGATAAAATTTACGGCCGTCCATTTCCAGGGTTGAATATTGATAATTTGCCACTCTTTGTGCCAATTTTGACTCAGGCTAAAGGGCGCACTCTGGTACATGATTGGGTGTTTGAAAATCGTGTGGCCTATTTTTTGGAACTGCAAAAAATGGGAGCAAAACTGTCTCTTTTGGACATTCATCGTTTGGTAGTGGAAGGAAAAACCAAATTGATGAGTGCCGAAATTGTGGCGCCTCCCGCACTGCGCCCCGCCGTAGGAATTCTTATTGCCATGCTGGCCGCCACCGGAGAATCAGTGCTCCACAACACCTACGAAATAGATCGCGGCTACGAGAATTTTTATGACACACTTAAGCAGTTGGGTGCGAATATAACCGTTGTTAAAAGTTAATTTTTTCTTTTTTTATGTTTACCAATTCTCCAGAACAGATTCGCTCCAAACGGCATGTGGGACTTTTTTTGTCAGTCACTATTTTTGCCTTGGCTTTTGGATTTGGATTTTTTGCAGGTAACGCTTCTTTTTTTCGCAATGATAGCGTTGCGGCTCATATTAAAACAGGGAGTTTAGCGCAGCAGTTGCAGTTTGGTGTGCCTAGTGCTTCTGCTACCGCCGGGGATGACGCTGATTTGGAACAATTTTGGCAGGTGTGGACGCGTATCAAGCAAAAATATGTAAAGACTGAGGTTAAAAGCAGTGATTTATTGACCGGGGCGATTCAGGGATTGGTGTTTTCGCTCGGTGATCCATATTCGCTTTACTTTCCTCCTAAAGCTGCCGAAGAATTCAACAAAGACTTGTCCGGAGAACTAGAAGGTATTGGTGCAGAAATTGGAGTAAAGAACAATCGATTGATTATCATCGCTCCACTTCCTGAAACTCCGGCAGATAAAGCCGGCCTCAAGCCAGGGGATTGGATTGGAGCTATTGATTCCAGTAGTACTGCGGGTATGGATGTGTCGCAGGCTGTGGGAAAAATTCGGGGCAAGGCGGATACCAAAGTAACCCTCACGGTGATGCGTGATGGGTTTAAGAAGCCGCGGGATTTTGTGATTACGCGCGCTACTATCAATGTGCCGTCAGTAACACTCACCATGAAACCAGGAAAAATTGCCTATGTTCGTGTGTTTCAGTTCAACGAAGAAACCGTGCCTATGTTTGCGGATGCAGTGGATAAAATGCAGGCAGCAGGCGCCAAAGGGCTGGTGCTCGATTTGCGCAATAATCCTGGTGGGTATTTGGATGCTGCCATCAGAATGGCTAGTTATTGGATTGAGGACGGAACGATCGTGAGTGAAAAAGGGCGAAACGGCGGAGAGAAGCGTCATGCCACCGAAGGCATTCACCCGCTCGTTGGTATGCCTACCATGGTCTTGGTGAATGGTGGATCTGCTTCTGCATCCGAAATTGTGGCTGGAGCACTCCAAGATTTGAAAGCCGCCACATTGGTGGGTGAGAAGACCTTTGGAAAAGGCTCGGTGCAGGATTATGAAACATTTCCGGACGGTTCTGCGCTCAAGCTGACCGTGGCCGAATGGTTTACGCCGCACGGCCGTAACATCAACCAGCGTGGTATTGACCCAGACGTGGAGGTAAAAGTTGATTTTGAAAAAGAGAAGATTGGACAGGATAAAGTACTAGATAAAGCCATTTATTTGCTTAAAACAGGTGTGGATAAAAAGTAGTCAGAAGGGGATTGACTTGGGGTGTTTTTTATGCTATACTAACTTGCTTAGTCCCCGCCAAAGGGACCAAGCGGTTTTTAGCTCTTTCCACCAAGAGGTCAAGATGACGACACGCTCGTAGTGCTCTCGTCGACGTTTTCCTTCCCACCAAGTAGGAGGGTTCGATGGTTTACCTTCCCGCTAGCGGGGTGGCTACCTTCAACAAGCTTCTTGAGGTCAGGCAGAAACGCCGGTCCTTCAAGTCTTGTCCTCCTACGTAACCGAGAACAAGATCATGAAGAAGCACATCGAAGATTTGCAGGACATCCTGCGACTTCCCACAACATACAACTCTGCGTCGGTAATCAAATTACCGCCAGAAGTCGAACTCGAGCGCTGGTGGCTTGCCACCGTTGAAGCCTGCAAGAAGCGGGCCGATGCTTCGGAGATCTTGCGTCGCCTTAGGGTGTTGCAGGACTCGCATGTGGGAAAGGGGTCCTTTTTTTCGGTGGTGACCGACGAAGAAGGAGTGCCTTTCTTGATGTGGTACGTTCTTGCCCGCCCTGACGCCTTTCTCCTCAAGGAACAAGTGTCCATGGCTCTGAGCTATTAGAGCTCACTGTTCTGTTGGGTCTCCCATCCTCTTTTGCACCGTGTCTAAACGCACGGTGCCATTTTATTTTAGTGTATCTGCATATTGATAAAGGAGTCTTTGGAGTTTTGTGTCTTCTATGGGCAAGGCGACTATCACGGAGGAAAATTCTTTTTTATCAAGTTTTTTTTCGTCGATTATTGCATCTATACAGGAAAGAAAAAAATTTATTTCTTCTTCTTTTTTATATTGAGAAACGGCATATTCCCAGCGTTCTTTCCAAAAAACAAAAACCTTGTTTACTAATTCAGATGCTGGAATATCCGCTGTAAATCCTTTGGCTACTTTGCGATAAAATTTTTTTATTCCTTGATCTTGGGGAAGTTTTCTGTCTAGTCGTTGGTGGAATAATTTATTTTTTAAAAGAGGAGTTTCTGGCCCAGTTCGTTGGGATATTTTTCCTAATCCGATTAATACTTGGTTATCAGGAGGCAGGCCATCAAATGTATCTTCCGGGGAGTAAAGTGAATCAAAAACTGATTCGCCAAAGTCAATTATGTAAGCCTGTTTTTCTGTTTCGGATATCATAATATTCCGCTCATGGAGATCTCGGTGGTAAAAATTATTTTTATGTAGCTCAAGGATGGTGTTTTTGACCTGATCGTATATTTCTTCGGGGAGGGTAAAGCCTTTAACACGAAGTGCCTCATAAAGTTTTTTAGAATTTTGCGCCATTAAAGTTATTGTTTCTGGGGTCGAGTCCCCTTTAGGAATTTTATGAAGCTCCAAAATGTCTGAAACGGCTAGGATAAGGTCGTCAATTGGAAAATTGGTTAATCCTTGGTTTTCTTTTGATTTTTCAATTCTTGCACGTAAAAAATCATCAGTAATTTTTGATAAAGGATAAAGTTCTATTATCTTACGGTTGAGCAAGTGGGCCAAGTCTTCGCCTTTAATAAACTCCATGAGAATTATTTCTGCACGATCTCCCTCATAAGTAAATTTTTGGGCTTTAAGATAGGCTCTCATTTTTTCATCCACCTCAGTTTCGTGTTGAAGTATAAATCGTGGTATGTGAGCCATTGGGCGGGTTGTTCCGAATTGTTTTTTTGCCTCAGATATGATGTTGTAGGCCTGTTGTTGAAGTCCAATCTCTTTTTCTGCTGTTCCTAAGGTAAAAATTTTGATTATCTTTGAGGCTTGGTTATCGCCAAGGTCGTATCCAAATTCAGCAAAAGATTTTTTTATTTGCGGATCATTTTCTTCTATTTTAAAGACGACCCCTCTTTTTCCTTCTCCAGCAAAAACGGCAGTTTCACTTAACCAGAAATGCAGACGCCCATCAACAAAGGTTTGTTTTTCTTTTTCTGTTTCAGCAATTTCTTTTTCTTTTTCATCGCCCTGTCTTTCTGTTGATATTTCTGGCGGAATAAATCCATTTTGCGTTTCCGACATAGAAAATGAAACAAAATAAAATTATTTTACACCCGCTCGATCCAATGACGGTCGGTTTCCACTTCGAGGTCGAGGAACACTTTTTTATTGAGGGCGGTTTCGAGTTCTTTGCGGGCGGCGATGCCGATTTCTTTGATGGCGCGGCCGTTGGCTCCCACGATCATTTTTTTGTAGCGGCCGTCGTAGGTAAAGACAATGGCCTGAATCACCATAATGCCCGCTTTGTCTTCAATGCTTTCCACCTCCACATGGGTAGTATAGGGTACTTCTTTGCGCAGGGCAAGAAATATTTTTTCACGAATAATTTCGGCGATCCAAAAACGCTCGTCGGTGTTGGTGAGTTGGTTTGGGGGGTAGAGCGGCTCGCCTTCGGGGAGCAGGTCAAACACTTTTTCTTTGAGCGGTTGGATGTGGCGATTGTGCAAGGCAGAAAGTTCGAACACGGCAGTAAAGTCCGGAGCCAACGCGCGGTAGTCTTCCAAAAAGGCTTTTTCTTCGGCCGGAACGTCTGATTTATTAATAACTAAAATACACGGGAGTTCGGTTTGACGCACGAGTGAAAGTAAATAACGCTCTTCTGACCCCAAGGTTTTGCCCGGATCTACCACATAGATAAGCAGGTCAACGTCGTGAAGTGATTCTTTAAGACGCTCCGTGAGGGTGCTGGCGAGTGGGCTGTGCTTGCCTCGGAGTAAACCTGGGGTATCTACAAACACGGCCTGCCCGCGCGGGTCGTTCAGTACGCCGTGAATTGCTGATCGTGTGGTTTGTGGTTTGTGGGTAACTGCGGCGATTTTGGTGCCGATGAGGGTGTTCAATAGCGTTGATTTGCCCACATTGGAACGGCCCACCAAGGTGATTAGGCCGCTTTTAAGTTGTTTTGACTCTTCTTCCATAAATGTATGATAAGGTGTAGTGTTGCTTTATATTACTTGATTATGCTAAAATAAGCAAGGATATTTTTATGAAGATAATTTTACAGAAAAAAGTCCCGGGAGTGGGGGAAACGGGCGATATTAAGGAAGTCAGCGAGGGTTATGCGCGGAATTTTTTGTTCCCTCGACAGTTGGCTATTTTGGCTACGGCCGAAACTCTTCTGCGTCGGCAGCAGGTTTTGGATCGAGCGGTAAAAGAAAAAGTACAAAACGAATCGGGAGTAGAAAAATTAGTTAGAGCATTGAATGGCATGACGTTGACCATACCGGCTAAAACCAATGAGGCCGGTTTATTATATGCGGCTGTTGGCCCAGCCATTATTGCCGACGTGTTGCAAAAAAAAGGGTTTACTGTTCCGGCTGAAAAAATTATTGTTCCGGATCCTATCAAGAAATTGGGGAAATTTGCGGTTGAAGTGGTGCCTCGTTCGGGGTTGGTGGCTCATATTACTTTGCGTATTATTGCTTCCTAACATTTTTGGCTATGCGCACGAAATACATTTTTATTATTGGTGGGGTTTTATCAGGGGTGGGCAAAGGCATTACCGCTGCATCCATTGGGCGGATTTTAAAAAATCGCGGGAAGCATGTTTCGGCCATCAAAATTGATCCCTATATCAATGTGGATGCTGGCACAATGAATCCAGTGGAACACGGTGAAGTGTTTGTAACTGAAGACGGCGATGAAACGGATCAGGACATTGGCAACTATGAACGGTTTTTAGATACGGACATTTTTTCTATCAATTACATGACCACGGGCCGGGTCTATTTGAGTGTGATTGAGAAGGAGCGCAGTATGGGGTATGGTGGTAGATGTGTGCAGGTGGTGCCGCACATTCCTATGGAAGTGGTAACTCGCATTAAAGCCGCCGCGGCCAAGGCCAAGGCTGATGTGATGATTGTGGAGATTGGTGGTACGGTGGGTGAGTTCGAAAATATTTTGGTTTTGGAAGCAGCCCGCATGATGAAGCTGGAAACGCCGAATGATGTGGCGTTTGTGTTGGTGAGTTATTTGCCAGTGCCCGGGCATTTGGGCGAGATGAAAACCAAACCCACACAGCACGCCGCGCGTACGTTGAATAACACTGGTATCCAGGCTGATTTTATTGTGGCGCGTGGACCGAGCGAGCTTGACGAACCTCGTCGAGAAAAGCTAGCCTTTTTTTGTTGGCTCAAATCGCGTGACTATATTATCTCGGCTCCAGACGTGGCCAGCATCTACGATGTGCCGGCAGTGTTTGAGCGCCAACACTTTGGTGACTTGTTAGCAGAACGATTGAAGATAAAATTATCTCCGAGTCGCGCACCAGCGTGGGGCAAGTTTATTCGTAGTATGAAAACGGCGGAGAAAAAAGTGCATATCGCCGTGATTGGAAAATATTTTGGCACGGGCAATTTTACGTTGGCCGATTCGTACATTTCGGTAATTGAAGCAGTGAAGCACGCGGCCTGGGCCAACGGCGCTTCGCCAGAACTCACTTGGGTTGATTCCGAGGAATTTGAAAAGAATAAAGACAAGGTAAACGAGCTGGCAGCGTTTGATGGAATCATTGTGCCAGGTGGATTTGGTACCCGTGGGGTAGAGGGGATAATCACCGCTATTCAATTTGCGCGTGAGCATAATATTCCGTATTTGGGATTGTGTTATGGCATGCAGCTCGCCACCATTGAATTTGCTCGTCATGTTCTGGGATTAACCAAGGCCAACACGGTCGAAATGAACGCGAAAACTCCGGACCCTATTATTCACATTAATCCCAATCAGGCCGACAATGTGCGCCATAATCGCTATGGCGGTACGATGCGGTTGGGGGCCTATGATTGTGCACTTACGCCTAAAACCCGCGTGGCTAAATTGTACAAAAAAACGCTCGTGAGTGAGCGCCATCGCCATCGGTATGAATTTAATAATCAATATTTGAAAGCGCTTGAGGAAAAAGGAATGATGATTGCCGGAGTAAATCCAGAATCAAACTTGGTAGAAATTATTGAGCTGAAGGATCATCCATATTTTGTGGGCTCGCAGTTTCATCCAGAATTAAAATCGCGCCCCTTACAACCACATCCGCTTTTTATGGGATTAGTACAGGCAGCTTTGGCTAAAAAATAAAGTGGGGCCTTCCAAAGAAGGCCCCGAGCGTCCACCTGTTGTTCCGCCGGGCAGCTATTCTTGATGACGACAGGTCACCAAGTTTCGCAGGCCGTGCAAGGACGGAGACAGGTGGGAGATTGTCCGGTCCGAGTCGGGGAAGGAGAGTCTTCTGACCCTCTACACGTCACGCCTTCTAGAAGGGCGTGACATCTACCCGATGACTCAGCCGACTAACACCTCACCGAGAGACTTTATACCACTTTTCTTGCTTTTCGTCAATACTTACTCTGTGGATAAGTATTTATTGACTCTTTTTACCGTCCACCCATACGGATGACAATGTTGATAGTTTTGAGCAAAATCGCCAGGTCAAGGAGTGGCCCGCGATTTTTGATGTAGTAGAGATCGTATTCCAGCTTGCGTAGATTTTCGTTCATAGTGCCGTAGTAGGACTGTTGGGTTTGTGCCCAGCCAGTGAGGCCTGGTTTAATGATGTGGCGCAAGGCAAAAAAGGGCATGGTTTCGGTGAGCTGCTCCACAAATTCGGGGCGCTCTGGTCGCGGGCCGATAAACGACATGTCGCCGCGTAAAATATTGATCCATTGAGGTAATTCATCCAAACGAACGCGGCGTAAAAATCCACCCACCGCAGTAATGCGTCGATCATTGGGGGTGGTGAACTCCGGACCATGTGCTTCGGCGCTGCCATCCTTGCCGAGGGCGATCATGGTGCGGTATTTGTACATGGTAAACGTACGATTGTTTTGGCCAAGTCGTGTTTGGCAGAAAAAAATTGGTCCACGGGAGGTGAGTTTGATGAGGAGGGCGACAAATGGAAACGTGGCCACAAACAAAATAGCGAGCACGCCAGCGCCTAGTAGGTCAACCAGTCGGCGCGATCGGTCGTAGATTTTTTTCTCTTGTTCATTCAGATTATTCAAAAACCAACTTTCCGAAAAAGCAAACGGGGGAATACGACCAAATAATTCTTCGTATAGTTTTATGATAGGCACCACCGAAATTTGTTGGAAAATTTGCTGGTAGAGTGTATTGAGGGTGTTGATCTGGACAGATTTTTCATCGGCAACAGCAATAATTTCTGGGTGTAACTGGTGCTGCTCTAAAAGGGTGGCTAGATTTGGAAACGTAGCAATGTGGGCTAAATGATCCGGGAGGGTGCTAGTTGTTATCACACCAATTGGTCGAAAGCCTCGTTCTGGTTCTTGTTCCATGGCGGTGATTACCTCGATCGTTTCTGGTGAGGTGCCGATAAAAACTACATTAGTTTTGAGCAGCTCAGTGGCTAAAAAACGGTTATAGCAGACGCGCCACAATGCCACTAGGACAAAACCAAATAATGCGGTCAAGAGGAGGATGGTTTTTGGGCTTCCGGTTACTCGGGGGTTGATGTAGAAATATAAGACGCCAAGCACGAGAAAAACTGCGGCGGTGATGGGGAGTTTTTGGAAGAACCGTAGTGCGTTTTTGCTTTTGGGCAAATCGTACCAGCCGGTAATAAATAGAATGGTAATAGTGATTATAAATAACAAGCTCATGGAGGGGATAATGTTGTTTTCTGTCGCTACCAACTGCAACCCGTGCGAGCGGATAACGGTGGCCAGAAAAAATCCCACAAGCAAAAAGAGGGCATCGGTGGCCATGAGAAATAATTGTTTTAATCGATAGAGCATAGGGGGTTATAGGCGACTAGTTACAAAAACATATCATATTTTGCTTAAAAAATCAATTTTGGCAGGGGTGAGCATTGTCAAAAAAAGAATTTACGCGTATGATACAAGGGAATTATCTATGCTTGTTTAATGTCTATGGAACCTACTATTTTTGAAAAGAAAAACATTCTGGTTACGGGAGGGGCGGGGTTTATTGGGTCGCACTTGTGTGAGCTTTTGTTACGGGAGGGGCGGGTAATTTGTGTGGATGATTTTTCCAATTCTGATCCACAAAATATTAATCACTTGCTCCAATATCCGGATTTTGAGTTTATTAAACACGATATTACTAAACCGTTTGACCCTGATGCTTTTCCGGAGTTAGAAAAATTTCATATCAAGTTTCAGGGCATTCAAGAAATCTATCAATTAGCTTGTCCGACTAGCCCTAAAAAATTTGAAGCATCACGCATTGCTAATTTAGCTGCCAATTCTTTAGCAGTTATTAACACGCTCGATTTGGCGGTGCGTTATCGTGCGAAATATGTGCTTGCTTCTAGTTCGGTGGTGTACGGGCCACCAACTGTTGAGAAAAAAATATTTGCTGAGCATGATTTGGGAGTATTTGATCATCTTTCGGTGCGTGCCTGCTATGACGAGGGCAAACGATTCGCCGAAACGTGTGTGGCTACCTATCGTCAGGTGCACGGGATCGATGCCAAGATTGCGCGCATTTTTACCACGTATGGCTCTCGCATGAAATTGTTTGAGAACGATCCGATTCCTGATTTTATTATGAATGCACTTTCAGGGAAGGATATAGTTATCTATGGTGGTGAAGCCTATTCTACTTCGCTCTGTTATGTTTCTGATTTGGTAAACGGGTTGGATCGATTGATGGCCGCCCCACCCGAAGTGATGTTGGCTAACTTGGGTGGTGACGAGATTGTTCGCATGGTGGATGTGGCCAAGCTTATTATTCAATTAACTGGATCAACCTCAGAAATTGTTCTGGAGAAACAGTTAGTATTTTTGAGTTCCAAAGGAGCTCCGGATTTGCACTACACTAAAGATGTGTTGGAATGGATGCCGCTCGTTACGCTCGAAGAGGGGGTGCAAAAAGCAATCGACTTTGTTATTGCTCACAAGGAAGCGTTGTTGTTTGGTAAGACGGTATAATTGTCTATATGCAGGTTGTTGTGGTAGTGCCCGCATGGAACGAGGAGCAGCATTTAGCTGGCGTGTTGCAAGATTTGCGTTGCGCTGGTTTTGATCGAGTGGTCGTGGTGGATGATGGTTCGACGGATGCATCTTCAGCTATAGCCACACAACATGGGGCGGTAGTGGCTCGTCACGCGATCAATCGTGGGCAGGGTGCGGCGCTGCAGACTGGAAATCAGGTTGCCTTAGCCTGGGGGGCTGATGTGGTTGTTCATTTTGATGCCGATCAACAATTTGTGGCCACAGACATTTTAGCTGGGGTCAGAATGTTGCAACAAGAAAATATTGATATTGTGTTTGGCTCTCGTTTTTTGGATGACCGCACTACATTACCGTTTTTCAAACGTTCTGTGATATTGCCGATTGCTCGATTAATGAACTGGTTGTTTACGGGTGTGTTATTGACGGATGTGCATAATGGGTTTCGAGTATTGTCGCGGAGCGCAGTAGAGCGTTTACAGATTACCGAAGATCGCATGGCTCACAATTCCGAAATTGTGGCGTTGGCACGAAAATATAATTTGGCTTTCCACGAAGTCCCGGTTATGGTGGTGTATCATGAGTTTGGACAGGGGATAGGCGGGGGGATAAAAATTATCAAAGATTTATTTACGCGATTTTTTTTAGCCTAGTTTTTTATGAACTTTGTTCAACTAGTGTTTGGTCTTTGCCTCTTGGCTTTTTTGGGAAAAACAATTCAGCGTATCCGAACAAATGACATTTCTATGGGGGCAGGGTTGTGTTGGGTTTTGTTGTGGCTGGGAGGATTGGTGGTGGTGATTCGTCCCGAAACTACTATGCCAGTAGCACGATTTTTTGGTGTTGGCCGGGGTACTGATTTGGTAGTGTATGGGGCACTGGTGATTTTGTTTGCCATTGTTTTTCAGCTAGCCGTGCGTTTACGGGCTACCCAACGAGAGATTACGGCGCTGGTTCGAGCGGAAGCTGTTCGTTCGGCAACGCTAGGATTTTCGGAAGAAAAAAAAGAGTTAAAAAATACTTGACGATTTTAGCTCATGGGGTACAATAGAGGATGCTTGTCTATTTTTAAATGTTTTTATATGGAAGAAAAAAAGAGTTTTTTTGAGTTACTTGATCCAAAGAGCGCGCTTATCGTGGGTGGTGTTGTTGGTTTTTTACTTTTGGGCACCATCGGATTCGTAGTGCTCCTTGTTATGAATTTTTCGGGACGAATTGGTGATGATGGGGCAAAAACTTCTGTCTATAATTCTCCGTTGGCCAGTGCTACTCAACCTGCGCAACAGCAACCCGCTCAACTTCCACCACCACCCACAGTGCCAAAGCAGGGTCGTCCTAATGCTGAATTGTTTGTGATGTCATACTGTCCTTATGGGTTGCAAATGGAAAAAGCATTTTTGCCAGTTATGGAATTACTCAAGAAAAAAGCTGATTTGAATATCAAATTTGTTTCCTATGCCATGCATGGACAAAAAGAGGTAGAAGAAAATACACGCCAGTATTGCATTCAAAGTGAACAGAATAGCGTTTATATTCCGTACCTGAATTGTTTTGATCAAAGTCAGGGTGGTACTTCAGAATCTTGCCGGGCTGCAGTTGGTGTAAACGAAGCACAACTAGCTTCGTGTGTTACCAAAACCGATAAAAAATTTGGCATCACTGCTAATTTTCAAGACCAAACAAAATGGTTGAATGGTCGCTACCCAGTGTATCCCATTCATCAAGCTCTCAACGATCAGTATGGTGTACAAGGTTCGCCGACCTTGATATTAAACGGAAAAGAAATCAACATCCCTCGTTCCCCTGAAGCGGTAAAACAAGCAATTTGTGCTGGTTTCACCAACCAACCAGAAGAGTGTAAAACAGTTTTGGCAACAGCTTCTCCAGTGGCTGGCTTTGGTGGTGCCACAGGTGCGGCCACCGGCGCAGCTGATCCTAGCTGTGGATCTTAATTCTTCTAACCATTTTCTATGGGGCGATTTAAAAACGGATTATTACTTGGTGGGTTGTTGGGTGCGGTAGCGGTGTGGTTTAATGCCACTCCAAAAGGTAAGGAAATGCGCGCTCAATTTTTTGCTCAGCTTGAACCACTGTACAACGAACTTAAAACAAGCATGAAGCAATTAGAAGGACCCACTCGAGAAATGTACGAAGCGCTGGTTGATCGCGCCATGGAAGAATATGATTCCAAAAAAGAACTAGCAACAGACATGAAAATGATGTTGACTAAACAGCTTAAAAAAAAGTGGAATCAGTTGGCTAAAGAATTAAAACGAAAATAGAGCAATATTAGAGAAGCAAATAAAAAAATATCCTCCAAAAATGGGGGATATTTTTATTTCATAATTTTCCTCCAGAGAGAAAAGCTATGAAATGGGCTGGTGGCGCGAGGGGCGCCAACCAGCATGCTCATTGTTAGATTTCGCCGTCCAGCGGCGGCGACACTGGCCCGAGTCGGTACGCTTCTGGGAGGAGACGCTTTGTCTCTTCCTGAATCTGGTTCAGCAAGGCCGTGGCCTTAGCTTGTTTCTGGCCAATCGTTTGTTGGATTGCCCAAGCGACTTGTAAATGTTTTTCCGACGATACCTTGTCGGTCAGTTTCTCGATACCCACTAGGGCGTGGTAAAGGTCGACGTGTTTGTCCATCAACTTTGTAGCGTCCTCTAACGTGGAGTAGAGATCAACTGGTCGGAGCTCATCCCCGAACAATTGGGTAAACTGGAAAAACCAACCATAGACCTGAGCGATCCAGTCGTTGTAGAGCGGAGACTCAAGATT
>CAYTMT010000011.1:0-20687 GCA_964439095.1 uncultured Gammaproteobacteria bacterium
GACTTCGGTCCACGAGCGTAGCGGAGGGTGTTATATTTTATTTCACAAATATTTTTTCTCCCCCTACTCCATCACTTCCAGCACATCCCCAACTTTCACTCCGTGCTCAGTTGTAAATCCAGCAGGAAGTTCGAGCACCATGGTGCTCGGTAAACGCGCTTGGTACATCGTGAGGTCGCTTTCATTTCGCCCCGCTTCGGGAGGCAAACGAGGAGCAATGTCCACCACCACTCCACGACAGGCGTGGCGCCACGGCGAAAGCAGATGACGAAAAGTCCAGCGCTGCAAACCACACCTACCCGGATCGCTACTAAACGATGATTCGTCAATCCACACAATATCGAGCGGAAACTGCATATCGCGCATCACCATGACATGATCATCGCGAGTGGGAAATAAAAATAACATACCTTGGAGCTTGCCCATCGAACTCACACCACTCCAACCTTGAAACAGATGTTTAGGGATATCGGCCAAGACTACGCGAATGACCGTGTCAGCTAACCGCACCTGCACACGCGGCCAGTAAAAAGAATAGCCGTACAGCAACAAAAAAATCATACTGATCGCTCCAAAGGCAACCATGTGCCAGCGTTTGGGCGGAGCGTTGGATTTTACTTTTTTAAAAAACATATTATTTTTTTGTTCGTACCAAATAGCGATCCAGCGCGATTACACCAATCGTTAAAAGTCCTAACAAAATTAATTTCCAGATGCTTGGTAAAAATAGCGTGGTAATACCAAACAACAACGCCACCGCGGCAAAAAAAATCACGACCTGATTGCTACTCCACCCTCGATCAATGAGTCGAAAATGCAGATGTTCCCGATCACCTTCCGCGAGCGGCCGACCGTGACGATAGCGGCGCACCAGTACAAACATTAAATCCAAAATTGGCATGGCCATTACCAAAAGAGCAGTGGCAATTTTTCCTCCCGCAATCACTGCCAACACCCCCAGCATAAACCCCAAAAACAAACTACCGCCTTCTCCCAAAAAGATAGTGGCGGGATAGAGGTTGAACAATAAAAACCCGAGACAACTGCCGGCCAGCACTAACGCCAGTGTCTGTACTTCGGACTGCCACAAACGAGGTAAGGTTGCGAGTAAAAAAATTATCACAGTGCCAATAAGCGTGGTGGTAGTGGTGAGCCCATCCACACCGTCCAAAATTTTGGTGGTGTACATCATACCCATCAGCCACAAAAAAATAATCAGAACACTGGTGATGGATATACCAAAAAACAAACCTTGATTTAAGGAAATAATTCCCCCAAACGGATTGGTGATGCCGTGTAAAGTAACTCCAAAAATAGCGGTGATGAGTGCTACGCCTCCAGTACACAGTAGTCGTGTCCACGGAGATAATCGCAGTACATCATCTAAACACCCCAGAATAATCAATAAAAAACTAGCGGCACTGATCAGCAAGAATTGTTGCCCTGAAAAACGCGGTAAAAATAACGAGGTGGTAAAAAATAAGTACCAAACAGTACCCCACACTCCAGCCCACAAGGCCACCCCACCCCAGAGGGCCACGGCTCGCGCATGGCGTTTGCGGCCGCCATCAGCAATATCCACCACCTGAAAACGCCAGGCGATGGTACGAACCGCCACGGTAATGATACTGGTAAGACCAAAAGCAAATAAAACAGGAAACATATTTTTTAACTTACTCGCATTTCACCACGAGCGCCCAAAATGATCGTGCTTTTGCGTCGCACTGCTCCCGACAAAAGCAAATCAGCCAATTTACTCTCCACTTGTTCTTGGATTGCCCGACGAAGTGGACGAGCGCCAAATTCAGGATCAAACCCGATAGCAGACAGCCACGTAAGCGCTGCTTCTTCAATTTTAAATTCAATTCCTTTTACTGCCAAATCTTTGGTCACACGTGCCAATAAAATGCGGGCAATTTCTTTGGTATTGTCTGGCGTCAGTGGTTTGAACAGCACAATCCCGTCAAACCGATTTAGAAATTCCGGTTTAAAATATTCTTTTAATTCACCATGCAACAACCGATCTTTGATTGCCTCAATCGACACTCCGGCCTCCAGTTGCTCCGACACATAGGCCGTGCCAGCATTGGATGTGGCAATCAAAATGGTGTTGGTAAAATCCGCCACATTTCCCACACTGTCGGTTAAACGACCATCATCCATGACTTGCAAAAATAAATTAAGCACATTGGTGTCCGCTTTTTCAATTTCGTCTAGCAGGAGTAACGAAAATGGATTACGCCGCACCGCTTCGGTAAGGAGACCGCTTCCCTGTTCGTGCTCTGTGCCAATTAACCGATAGACGCTGGTGCGATCTTGATACTCACTCATATCCAATCGAATCATGCGCTCTTCACCGCCAAAATATATTTCCGCAATGGTTTTGGCGAGCTCGGTTTTGCCCACGCCCGTTGGCCCCAAAAACAAAAAGTTAGCAATCGGGCGCTTGGTGGAACGCACCTCTGCTCGGGCTCGGCGGAGCGCACTCGAAACGAGCGAAACTGCTTCGTCTTGCCCCACCACGCGCGCGTGCATGGTTTTTTCCAGCTGCAACAACCGCGCGCTTTCGTCGGCTGTTACCGTGGTCACCGGGATGCCAGTTTTGTCGGCCACCACCGCCGCCACTTCTTCGGCCGTAACCAAAGCGTCGCTCCCTTTTTTGGATCGTGCCAGACTGGCCGCCTCGGTAATAATTTCGAGCGCACTTCCCGGAAGGGGCATCTCGTGAATAAAGCGCGTGGCCAAATTTACCGCTTTCTCAATCGCATCATACGAAAAAAATACTTGTTGCTTGTATTCTAATCCGCCCATTTTTGATTCAAGGGCCTGCGTGGCTTGATTTTTTTCCATCTCCCGCACATCAACTTTGCTAAACACCGAAGCCAACGGTGAATTCATAATATACTTGGCATATTCCGCTGGTGTGGTAGTGGCAAAGGTCAAAAAATTACCCTTGGTCAAAAACTCGGCCAATGTTCCTGCCACATCCAAACTGGCGCCTCCACTCCCGGCCGACACCCCCACCAAATCATGAATATTGTAAATCACCAGCACAATATTTCGCGCCCGAGCAATATCGCGCATCACTGCAGTCAGCCGCTCCACTGCACCCGCTGGCGTAGTTCCGGACAAGAGTGCTGAAACCGACAAGCGAACCAGTCGCTTATCGCCCAATCGCTTGGGCACATCATCGCGCACCATGCGCTCCGCTAGCCCCGCAATTATCGTGCGCTTGCCCACTCCGTGATCACCCACCAAAAGCACGTTGTGTTCCCCTCCCTCCACCACTCGAAACATATCTTCAATTTCTCGGTTGCGCGCCACACACGTTTCTAATCGGCCAAACTGCGCCCGCACCGTCAAGTCTTCACTCAACTGATTCAAAAACGGAGTCGCGAGTGCGGTCATGGCCCGATCCATGCCCGTAGTCGAGCGATGGTGCGCTGCTTTTTTAAATTCCTGATACTGGCGATAGAGCTGTTCTCGAATACGGGCCCACTCAATAACGTTGTACAACTTTTCTTCGGTTACCGAATAATCCTCAAGCAGGTCTTGCAGTTCTGGTGATTGTTCTATCGCCGCCAAAAACAGTTCGGTGAACCCCACGTATTCCTGGCGCGCGCCAAAAGCAATTTCGTAGGACTGAAACAGCACATGATACACCTCGCTTGCCACCACCGGCGACTGACGACGCGGCAATGTTTGCGGATGTTTTTCTTGCCAGTGATTGCTGAGCGCCGTGCGAATTGCTTCGGGCGGGATACCGAGACGAATAAAAATACTGCCGACCGATCGAAAACGCAACAAGGCGGCAAACAAATGTTCCGAAGAAACTTCTTTGTGCCGCGCATGCAAAGCCTGAAAATATGCTTCGTCAATAATCGCCAATGTTTCGGGAGTAAATGTGGCCGCAATATTCAACCGCCGCCGACGGGGAAAATTCTGAATAAATGTTGGCCAGGTAGTAAACCTTTCCTCACTGTTCGACGAATCGCGGGTACGAAGCGAGTAGTTCACATGTTCCACCAATTGGGTTGATGGACGCTCAACGATTATGCGATACGCCAAATAACAAACAAAACCGCAGGCAATCCAAAAATACAAAAAGCTCGTTTGGGGAATACGATTCCATGCTGCCACCGGCCACAACGCTCCAGCCCTGACCATATCAATAATAGCCCACAACAAAAAATTCACCACTAATATACCAACCGTAAAACGTCGCCCAATATTTATTCCCCGTCGTAACCGTGCTTGTGTTACGTGCAAGACAGTCAGCGGATAACCCCAATACAGCACGTGTTGCCGAGTGCTGTGCGCCGCACCCAAACCATGGCATTCTGAACACCGACGCCACCCCACAAAACCAACTCCATCACACTTGGTGCAGAGTAAAAAATCAATGGGTCTTTTTTTATCAAAAGTCATACGCAATCAGACGTGTTTTATGGACGGCACCAGCTGCCACATATTCCACACAATATATACCGGCACCAAAAACCATAAAGAAAAAATCGCTGTGCAAACTATCAGCCACAAAATTAATCCCACCAAACGCACCATCACTTGAAACCCGCGCGCAAAAAAACTGATCATTCTCCCCTGCCAATCATACTGGCCGTACATGGGCACAAAAATATTCCGCAGCCACAAAAACGGAGCGAGCTCCCGATTGCCATACATAAACAAAGCAAAAACCCGCCGAAACGCAAACACCACCCCGGCAGAATACCACCAGAGCGGAAACATAAACACGTCCAAGATTGCTTCGATTATCACGCGCTCTAAAGCAATGAGATACATATTGATAACAGTATAGCACAGAAGCAGTGAAAAGCTAAAACCATGGTTGTGTTTGTCCACAAGACTTTTGAGCTGAGGTTAGCAGAAATTTATTTTATATATGCACCCCCACCATTGACAAAACGGGCGAAATATGGCATAATAACGCGTTCTGTGATTGTCACAGACGAGTGCCCTTTCCCTCATTCAAGAGGAACCAATGGAGTTGCTGAAGAGCTACTTCAAGAAGATCGCTCCGGCGTTCGTGTGGGTCGTGGAAAACACGCCCAGCGGCTTGTCCGAAGCCGAAGAGACCAGCGTGCTCATGGCCGCCGAGAAGGAGGCCTATCTGCACGAGGACCTCATGACCTGGGTGGTGTCGATCACCATGACCGTGCGGGCGGAGAAGAAGAACCCGCACTCGATCCTCAGCCGGCTGTGCATGGCCAGCCCCACGACCTTCGAGAAGAAGGAGGAGTGGAACAGCCACACCAAGGAGGAGATCGAAAATTTCAACTTGGCCCTGCGCCAGGCTGTCGAGGTGGTCCCCGGGATCATTGAGGCCTTGCGCGAGGAGTGCCGCCGCGACAAGCGACGGAAGATTCCGAGCTACCCCATGAAGACCTCCAACAAGAGGATCTTTGGGGAGGACAAGTTCGCCGACGAAATGTTGGCGTTCCTGTCCGACGACATCGACCCCGTGGCCTGGTTCGGCCACAAGCACGCCCAGGAATGGGCGGAGTGGCAGCGCCAGCAGCGCGCCGCCTAGAACCAAGCCGCCCCCATCACACGATCGGGGCGGCATTACTTTTTTATCAAGCTCTTTAAAAAATGAAGGTTTTATAATTATCCACATCGCATATTGACAAAACGGGCGAAATGTGCTATAGTAACGCGTTCTAAATTGGCTTAAAACAGCCAGTTTAGACACAAAATAGTTCTTTTAAAAATAAACCAGGAGAGCAACCAGTGCGAAAAGCGGCCTTGTGCTGCATTTTTGCACTCATTACTCTCTTGGTTCCCTAGCCCAAGAAGTTTTGGTCTTCCTAAGACCAAGGCGCAACTCGCGCAATGTTGTTAGGCTTTTCTACCTGGAGGTAGAAACTCATGGTTCAGACGAACGCCGCCCAGACGGACAGCGTCGAAATCTACGACGATCTGTTCGACTACATGCCTCCGCCCGCGCTCACCTTGGAAGAGGTGCGGAAGAGGGAAAAGGAAGACTGGTTCCAAATGGACAAGGAGGAAGAGAAGATGCTGTCGAACTTCGACAGCTACATCTGCCCCACCGAATACGAGGCCCCGCCCCACGAGCTGCTGGCCGAGAAGCTCGAGCCCGTGATCGATCGCCTCCTCCACAAGAACGGACACGGGGATAACTTCTCCAAGAAGGCCTTCCGGAAGGCCCGCGAGGAAGCGCTCGCCATGGCCGAAAAGAAAGTTCTCGGAGAGAACGCCCTCTCCAAGTACGTCTACTACTTCGCCAATCACATGGCGAAGGGCAAGGACAACATCTCTTCTCACCTCTTCGCCTTCGCGAAGGTGGTGTTGGGGCGCAACAACCAGGCGGCCAAAGAATTGGCGCTCGGCTACGAGAACCGTCGCCGGCAGCTGCCGGCGAAGAAGGCCGCTACCGACTACTACGGCTGGTAGCGCCCCCCTCCCGGATGAGGTAAAACTCCAAAAAGCCGCCCATCGTCATCGACGATCGGGCGGCAATTCTTTTTTATTCAACTTTTTAACTATCGCTTCGCCACCGCCTCTACTCCGCTTACCGAAAAATGTCTGATGGCTACAGGAGCGGCGACTAACTCGGTGGTTTGAATACGATTCCGCACCTGTGCCAAGGCCGAGGCTTCGGCAATCTCCACCGCCAATTGTTGTTGCTCGGTGTTCAATGCGGCCACATTCTGTTCCACTTTACTCAACTCAAATCCATTGGCCGCACCAAATACTGTTTCAAAAATATAAGCGCTGAAAAAAAACACGGCGCACACCATCACCCCAATACGCATCGCATTTCCGGTAACCCACGTGGGCAACTCCCAGGAAGCGAGGGCATAGTACATACCGACGGTGTGTTTTTTGAGAGCAAGAGTAGACATAGAGATTATATTTTTTCTACCACGCGGAGCTTGGCACTACGCGCTCTTGGGTTAATGGTTAATTCTTCTGCGGTGGCAATGATTGGTTTTTTGGTAATAATTTTTATTGTTTTTGTTTTTTGAAAAAAATGTTTGACGATTCTGTCTTCCAGTGAATGGAAGGTGATCACGGCCAATCGTCCGCCCGGTTTGAGTAAATCCACCGCCTGGGGCAACACACTGCGCAACACCTCCAGCTCATCGTTCACCAAAATGCGTAGCGCTTGAAATGTTTGAGTGGCTGGATGAATGCCGCCAATCCACGGGATTTCTTTATCGGTTTTCAGCTTGGTGCGATACACCGACAACACCACTTCGGCTAACTGTTTGGTGGTCGCGAGCGGTTCTTTTTCTCGCACCTTCACAATCGCCTCGGCAATTTCTTTCGCTAATTTTTCTTCGCCATAGCGATGGAGCACCGCAGCAATCTCGACAGCCGATAGTTCGGCTAAATATTCCGCTGCGGTTTTAATTCGGCCTACGCGTACCTCTCCGCCAAAGCGCATGTCAAGTGGTTCATCCTGTAAAAAGCTGAACCCTCTCCCCCGCTCGGCAAACTGCGGTGTGGACCAACCCAGATCCATCACGATGCCGTCGACCAGATCGATTTCGTATTCATCCGCGATTTTTTTCAGTTGTGAAAAATTATCACGAACGAAGGTAACTCGACCTTCAAAACGATACAAGAATAATTTGGCGCGAAGGATTGATTCAATGTCCGCATCGATGCCAAAGAGCTGTCCATGGGGTGCTGTTTTTTCCAAAATTGCTTCAGCATGTCCAGCATCACCAAGCGTACAATCAATCACCGTGGCGTTCGGCACGAGGTTCAGTTGTTCAACCGTTTCAGCAAGTAAAACAGGAATGTGGCGGTTCATAGAGGTTAAACTCCCAACTCTGCCATCCGTTCGGCAATGGCCGAGCTTTCGGATTCAGTGGTGGCTTTGTAGGCTTTCCATTTGCTTTCGTCCCAGATTTCCAACCGGTTGTACAACCCCGCGAGCACTGTGTTTTTACCGAGACCAGCGAACGCGCGCAAGTACTCCGGCAAAACCATACGCCCCTGCTTGTCGAGTTCCACGTCCATTGCTCCGGCCAACATCAGGCGGGAAAATGCTCGACTGTTGGCTTGGCTAAATGGCAGTGCTGCCAATTTTTCGGCGAGCTTGGCCCACTCTTCTTTGGTGTACAGGAACAAACAGGAATCCAATCCACGCGTGACTACCGCGCCTTTTTTGAGTGCGGTCCGGAACTTGACGGGCACCGCGAGGCGGCCTTTATCGTCGAGCGTATGACTGTATTCGCCGATGAACATATTTTCTGATTCACCACTTTAATCCACTACCAACCATTTTATACCACTTTACTACCAAACACAACCATAGTTATCCACATGAAAATGCGCGAAAAAATAAAGCCCCCGTACACTGTTCGTGTACGGGGGAAAGTTGACCAGCTTCAGTACGCTGCTGGCCCGAAGCGTGTGAGTTAACTAGAACTTCCGAAGCTCATAGCCGCCGCGAGGGCGGCAGGGCATGGCGAAACGCACGGGCACCTCACCCTTCGTGGCGTTGGGGAAGACCTTGACCGTGGTCTCCGGGGCCATGAGCAGCCCGGCGACGATGCACGCCGGGAGGAGGGTGGCCTTGGCGCACTGGATGAAAAACTCCGACATGGAGTCCTCCAGGAGCTAAATCCAATTTGGCAACCGAGCAGAAACTGCCCGATCGACTACTCTTTGGTTTGGATCGTGACCAAGAGAGCGAACAGAATAAAAACTAAATCTTCGGATTTTTTACCCTCGTCGCTCTCCTGGTTATATTGTAAAGAACCACGTTCTCACCGTAGAGAACTGCACACTATACCACAAAATTACCCTTTTGTCAATAGGTTAAGGATAATTTTGGCTAACTACACAATAGAAATAACAAATTTTACACCTCCACGCGCTCTCCTGGATGAACAGCCTCACTCTTCAAATTATTCCGCAACAAATCTTCCACAAACATGCTCGA
The DNA here is from genome assembly GCA_964439095.1 of uncultured Gammaproteobacteria bacterium. GTDB lineage: Bacteria > Patescibacteriota > Patescibacteriia > Magasanikbacterales > GWA2-37-8 > CAYTMT01. The sequence goes on from CAYTMT010000011.1 coordinate 8,942, forward strand.
TACTGCTGGGTCACCATGATTCAAATAAATAGCGCGAGGGGGTGGTACCGCGCCTTTGATCCAGCTCAATAGTTTTTCTTCATCACCGTGAGCAGAAAGTGTGTGCACCACTTTAATCACACAACGCACCGGCACAGATTCTCCCATAATTTTCACAGGCGACTCCCCTTCCAAAATTCTTCTTCCCAATGTGCCGTGCGCTTGGTACCCCACAAATAACAATGTGTTTTCCGGAGCCGACAAATAACGTAGCGCGTGATGCACAATGCGTCCACCACTCATCATACCGGCGCCGGCAATAATAATTTTTGGACCGCGGATGCCGTTTATTTTTTTGGATTCTTCTTTGGATTCGGTCAGCACGAGTCCTGGAAAATTAAACAGATCATCACCCGAAGCCACCAAGCGCTTAGCTTCGGCATCGTAATATTCTGGATATTGTCGGATAATCCGAGCCGCACCAATTGCCAATGGACTATCTAAAAAAACAGGAATGCGTGGTAATAAATGCTTACGATCAAATACGCTGTTCAGCACATACAACAACTCCTGTGAGCGCTCAATCGAAAACGACGGAATCATAAGCGTCCCCCGTCGACGAATAGTATCGGCAATCACATCGGTAAATATTTTTTCTCGATCTTGTGGCCCTTCGTGATGTTTGCTGCCATAGGTTGATTCGCACACCATCGCATCCAGTCCACCCGGAAGCGCTTCGGTGTCGCGCAAAATCGGCACCGCCACGTTGCCCACATCGCCCGAAAATACTACGCGCTTGCCACCAGCCGATAATTCAATAAAGGCTGAACCAAAAATATGCCCGGCTTCGTGATAGGTGGCAGTGATGGAGTTTTGTTTGGAGCTTCCCACCTGAACAGGTTTGTCGTATTCCACCGGACGAAAACGCGACATGATTTCGATCACATCCGCCTCGCTGTACAGCGCGGGAGTCCCAAACTTGCGCTGGTTGTAAGTCATAATGCCAAGCGTATCTCGAAGCACCAACTCAGTCAGCTCAATCGTAGGTCGAGTGGCATAACAAGAACCAGCGAAACCGTGTTGCACCAAAAGCGGCAAACGGCCCACATGATCCAAATGGCAATGAGTAATTAATACCGCACTAATTTCCGCAGCATTAAACGGAAGTGGATTATGATTTTTGGCCTCGTCCGCTTCGCCACCTTGAAACATCCCGCAGTCAATCAACACTTTTTCCGTTCCGGTGTCGACCATACTGCACGATCCCGTAACTTCATGCGCCGCGCCAAAAAAAGTAATTTCCATAAAAAAATTTATTTCATTAGGGGGTATGATAATTATAACACACCTTGATACAAAAATGAGTACGGACGGTTGACAAGCTATTACTTTTGATATACTGTTCTACAAATTGCTCCTTTTATTTTTCAGTCTTCTTTTTGTTTGTACGTGCGTACTGCCGACAAAAAGAAGGCTGGAATTCACCAACTTCCTCTTCGGTCATTCTTGGCCAATGAGTCATCACCCTCGTTTCGAGAACGAACATGAGCAGCAGCGCTATCCTGGATACTGGTTTGGACGCTGGTTTGAAAAAAGTGTTGGCAAGTCTCAGCGAGACAGAAAAAAAGGCTGTCGTTCAGAACCTCGAGCAGAAAACCGCCCAAACGGTAGCCCAACAATTTGTTACTCCTATCAAAGCAAGCAAGATCCCCAGGCGTTTCAAGGAAAAAGCGGAGGGGTGGCTCAAGTTTGTTAACTCGCAACCATGGCTGACAGCCGCCTCGTTGGCTGATCTTGACCGATACGGCCAGCCCTTTACCTTCAAAGTTCGCGCTGGATACACTTCCGACCAGTATTTCCACTTAATGCTCAACGAGCTCGGCGAACCAACCAGACCTGGACAGTTCCAAAACGATGAACCAACCAAGAACCAGCTCGTCTTTTGCCCTTTAGTTTTCACCAAGATGAAGACCATTGAGGAGATGGATGCGTATGGACGAAAAATAAATCGAACGTGTGGCCTCCCCTCCCACCACAACACCTCCTTCGGGAGCAAGTCTGTCTTGGATGCAATACTCCTTACACACTACAGACTTCGGGGAAACATGCTGCCTAGGGACCACTTCTATGCAACAACTGATACCTTCTACTCGAAACAAGGCCCAATGGAAGGGGCTCGTGTGGTGGTAGGAGGATGGGAAACAGATGAAAGAAGAAACGTGCTCCGCCACGGTTACTTCCACCCATTCGCCAATTCAAACGTCGGTTTCTTCCCCATCGGGTTCGAAGATCTGGAAGAGTCCGAGATGGCAGACCTGTAACAACAGGAACATCTATCAAGGGCACTCGCAGAACGCGGGTGCCCTCTTTAATTTTAATGAATTGCCCGCAAGAAATTTACTAGAATAGAATAATAATTCTTGAGACTGGGAATATCCACCCACTCACTGTCACTCCCAATACCGCCACCAATTGGACCAAATTCAATGCCTGCAGAACCAACTCGAGAAAAATGCCGCGCATCAGATGTCCCCTGTGCCCCACGCAAATAAATCTTTTTTCTTATTTCCTCCTTACTAACTTCTCCAAGAATTTTAATATATTCATTCTTCTCATCGGTAGACAAGGACGGCTCTTCGGCCACGACTTCTAATTTGCATCCCGTGGGGAGAATAGACCGCAAATTCTTGACTATCAAACCAGCGTCTTCAGGGACATAACGAATATCCAGCGCAACAAAACAGTCGTCGGGAATTTTATTCATTGTTTGATTGCTCGTCTCAATTCGACTCACATTAACTGTGGTAACCCATTTTTGCTCTAAAGGAACTGGATACTTCTTTTTTAACGCACTCAAAAAATCATGCATTTTCCAAACAGCGTTCTCTCCTCTCCACGGATACGCACCATGCGCTGTTTTACCGCGGGCGGAAACTTTGATCCAAAGAACACCTTTGGCCTTGTGGACAATATCAAAATTTGTAGGCTCCCCTGCCAGCACAAAATCAGACCTCACTCCTTTGCCTACTTGAAATTTTGTTCCATGAAACCCGCCGATTTCTTCGTCAGTTACTAATTGCAAACCAAGCGGATACGAAACTCCCTCTGCTACTTGCTTAAAAGCAGCGATAAGACAGGCGACATTTGCTTTCATATCCATAGCGCCAACCCCGTAAAGTCGATTGCCTTTCACCTGCGGTCGATATTGATATTCTTTTCCCGGAATAATATCTAAATGTCCGTTGAGGAGTATCTTAAATTTTTTTGGTCTTCGTTTTGCTTTATAAACCAAAGCACTCTTAACCCCATTATCTATAAACCTCTCAATAGTAAAATCACTCAAATTAAGTAGAGCCAAATCTAAAATTTCCTGCAAGCCCTGAGGATTGCCTGGAATTGACTTAATGGAAATAAATTTTTTGGTTAATGGAACAATAAAATCCAACATACAATGTCTATAAAAATAGATGGCCGTGTACTCGTCAAGAGAATACACGGCCATTGTAACACAGCCCGCAGGCTTGTGTCATTACGCTGCGTCAGGACCAACGATGTCGGCCCAGACCGTAGCTCCATTCCCGTGGATGCGCCCGTTCTTGGCCTCCACCGACTGACTCGGCATCATGGATCGAAAACCGCCGAGAAAGCACGGCTGTCCAGCGATGATACCCATGAAGTTCCGATCGATGAAGGTGTACTCCACCCCATCTACAGAGTTGATGACGCGAGGCGTCTCCAGCTCCGGCTGGATAACGTAGGCGCCACGCTGACGGATGTTGAGCGCAAGCTCCTTCCGAAACTTCTGACTGCTATGGAGTGGGCCCCGAACGTGGCCGTAGCATCCATAGGTCCCCTTGCCAGGTTTGGCTCTGAGACAGGTTTCACCTGATTCAACCTGCAGATGGTTGACGCCTCGGACCGCAAGGTAGTCCAAGAACCCATCGGACAATCGTTGGCCAGAGAAATCCCCGAAGGAATTCCCTGCAGCCAGATGTTTCTGGACCTTCCCAGAGAGCAGGTCTCCAACATCTTGGATCTCGAAAGCCATGCGCATGGGCGCCATGTACTCCTTAGTATCATTGATCCGTCGAGGATACTCCATCTCAGGAGCATCGACGTTGAAGGTCAAGCTGTTAGCCTTGATGACTCGGCGCAACTCAGGGTCGCCAAGCAACGGATGCTCAACCTCGAGAGTCGGCCTCTTGAGCTTGTCGACTGGATCGGACGACCGCACATAGAGCAGGTAATCGCACCGCCCCCCATTACTGGCGAGGTAGGCGCAGAACTCAGCCGGTCCGAAGAAACGATCGAACCCAGACAGTTCGAGGACTTCATTGTCCGTCAAAACCTCTCCAGGATTCTTTCCAAACTCGGAAGACATCATCGCCACATGCTTCTGATCGGTGACGGCGAGCAAAGCGATCGGCATGTTCCATTGTTGACGCAGGTCGTTGAGTACTGCGCGAAAGCGTGGCCGAAAGTAGGACTCCCGTCCAGACTCAGCGCAAACGTGCTGGAGCAGCTGATACATGGCCAACGAATTCTCGAGTTCGAAGATCTTGCCACGCAGGATCTCTCGCACTTCGCGAACAGACATGCTGGCCGACTGAGTCAGGAACTCAGGGGTCAAACCAACCATGTCGATCTGTACGCCACAGTTCACAGGGATGCCAGCAGAGTCAAACGCAAACTGGTAGTCCTTGGACCACTCGCGATTCCGCTCAACAAGCGGAAGAAACTCCCGGTTGTACTCCATGAAGAGTTCCCCGAGCGCTTGAATCACGACCGTAGGGTACGTGACATGGTGCTGAGGAAGGAAGTTGAGCGGACCGACGGTAGAACGGATGAAGCGGCTAGCCACCGAACCGAGGTTGATGGCGACGGGCTTCTCAGATTGATGCATGGGCATCTTTTTTCTCCAGAAGACTGCAGGCCGTGCAGAAACGGGGCAATATGCCGAGGAATGGTGATGGAAAAGAGCATGTTCCCTTATAACCAGGATTGGCTTTGAGGGAACTGTGGGGTGAAAAATTTTCAAACCACAGCTCGCCCAAATAAAAACCGCGCATTTCTGCGCGGTTAGTAGTGTCGAAAGTAAAATCGTTTATACAGACATACTACAAACCGCACAGGTAAACAACAAAAAGAAGGACCAAATAAATAAGATCCCCTGATTTAATATATATTGTGCGGTGTTGATGAACTGCATATATATTTACTTTACCCACATTATATCTTGTTGTAAATACTCAGATGTGGATAACTTTTGGTTAGACTCAATGAACGCAGTCGAACTACTATTTCCAAATATATAGCCAAAAACCAAAAAAACTGATACCATACTGACTAGATTTTTGGTATGAATCCAACCACACCCATCGATGATGTTAAAATAATTGAACCACCACTCCAAGAGCTCACCAAACGTCGGCCCAGCTTGGTCCGCGGGTGTGTAACTGGTTGCGGGTGTATTGTTATTTTTGTTATAGCCATTGTTATTGGCATTCGTTTATGGATTGGCCCTGGACCAGAAACGAGCCAGTCTGTACCCGTTGATTTTCCAGCCGATATTCCCGTGTACGATCGCGACAGTGTGGTAAAAATAAATATTATTCCCGGACGCTACAAACACCGCAGCGTGGCTTTAGCTGGAACACTCCCCAAACTCCTCTTCTCCCCCATTCTTCCCGGGGCTGATGACGAAAGCACTGGCACCGCAAACGAACGATCGGCTGTTTCCAAAATTAAAAATGCTATCAGTGAAGTGGCTCATATCCTCACCACTCCTGCCGACGACGCCCGAGATAGTATCCAAATTGAATGGGGGGAACTCACCGCCGATATCAATTTTATCACCAATTACTACCGCAGCGAACTGCGCAAAAAAGGTTTTGTCATTGTCGGAGAAAGTAAAACTGAAAACGCCAAACAATTTTCTTTTTCTCGTGCCGATGGCCTGAACGGATCATTCTATGCCGAGAGCCTTCCTGGCTCACCTAACGGTTCTGCCGAACGAGCTGTCCTTACTGTTAATTTGCCCGAACAATTATGAACCTTCGGTCACTCCTTCATCGCGAATCCAACGGAATTGTTGGTGCGGCTTTCATCGTGTCCACCGCCACATTTGCTAATAAAATAGTAGGGGTGATGCGCGATCGCATGTTGGCGCACCAGTTTGGCGCGGGCAGTGTTATGGACACCTACTATGCCGCATTCAAAATCCCGGATACTATCTATAATTTGCTCGTAGTGGGAGCGCTTACCGCCGGATTCATCCCCGTGTTTAGTCGTCTCTTTTTTTCCACCACAGAAAAACACCATTCTGCCGCTTGGAAATTAGTAAATAACCTACTCAATATTCTAGGAGCGCTCCTCGCGGTGGCTGCGATATTTGGCGCAATTTTTGCTAGACAACTTTCCCCTCTTATTGCTCCTGGTTTTTCTCCAGAACAATTACGACTCACGGAAAATCTTATTCGTGTTTTATTTTTTTCACCACTCCTCCTTGGAATATCAATGGTATTTGGCGGCGTACTCCAATCATTAAAACGATTCGTTATTTATTCCGTAGCACCCATCTTTTATAATCTGGGTATTATTGTGGGCGCCGCACTGTTTGCCCCGCTCATGGGCCCGATCGGTCTCGGGTGGGGGGTGCTACTCGGCGCCACACTCCATGCTCTGCTCCAAGCATACGGCGTGCGGCAAGCTGGATTCCGTTGGCGTCCCGAATTTACTTGGCGAGATCCAGAATTACGCGCCGTACTCAAACTCATGGCCCCCCGCACGCTCGCTCTGGGAATTACTAGTATAACCGGAATTATCATTACCATGCTCGCCTCGCGACTACCAACGGGCAGCGTTTCTGCTTACAACTTTGCTGACAATCTGCAGTGGGTACCAATTGGAGTAATAGGCATCCCGCTAGCTGTGGCTGCATTTCCTACCTTCACCGAAGCAATAGCCAAAAACAATCTCGAAACATTCCGCTCCGAATTAGCCAAAACTATCCGCGTCATTTTATTCTTAGTAACTCCTGTGGCAATTATTTTTTTGCTCCTCCGCGCACAAATTGTACGCACAATTCTTGGAACAGGCGCATTTGACTGGAACGCCACCATCACCACTGCCGATGTAATGGCCTGCTTTGCGGCTGGCATTTTTGCACAGGCGCTTATCCCTCTTTTGGCTCGCGCCTTTTATGCCCTACACGATTCCACCACTCCACTTATCGCAGGAATTATTGGCGCGCTGGCCACATTTATTTTTGCCACAAAAATACCACTCGCTGCTCTAGTCGTTCATTTTTTTCACTTTCCAGAAATTGCTCCCATCGCCAATTTAGCCCTAGCCATTACTATTGGTGCCATTGTCAACGCTGTAATCCTCTACATTACCATTCGCCACCGCCTTAAAAAACTCGACGAACAAAAAATATGGCGCACCCTAGCCACTATTGGTGGTGCCGGACTCGCTATGATGATAATAGTCCAATACATTAAATACCCTCTTGCGTTTATCTTTGACCAACGGTACTGGGCGGGCATTGCTGGCCAAGGCATAACAGCTGGATTCTTCGGTTTGGCAATTTATATGTTGATATGTTATAGTGTAAAACTGCCAGAATTACTAGACTTTATTGCCCCAATCCAGAAAAAATTCCGCAGAAAAACCCCAGAAAATAGTGAAATTGTAGATCCGCGCTAACCCCCACTCCCTATGGAACAAATCCGTAATTTTTGCATCATTGCCCACATCGACCATGGTAAATCCACCTTAGCGGATCGTTTTTTGGAATTCACCAAAACCGTGTCCGAGCGAGACATGAAAAACCAACTCCTCGACTCCATGGAGCTCGAACGCGAGCGCGGCATCACCATCAAGCTGACACCTGTCCGCATGAAGTACACGCCAAAAAATAAACCAGAAGAATACATTCTTAATCTGATTGATACTCCGGGACATGTAGACTTTAACTATGAAGTATCCCGTTCACTTGCCGCCGTGGAAGGCGCCATCTTGTTGGTCGATGCTACACAAGGCGTGCAAGCACAAACCATTGGCAATTTGTATTTGGCGCTGGAACAGAATCTCACCATCATCCCAGTGATAAATAAAATTGACATGCCCATTGCCAACGTGGAAAAAACTCGGGCCGAACTCAAACACCTACTCGGGTGCTCCGACGAAGAAATTATTTTAGCCTCTGGCAAAACCGGTATTGGTGTGGAAGAAATTTTAGCAGCAATTATTGACCGCGTTCCCCCACCACCCAGCCACGCCACACTCCCACCCCGCGCGCTTATTTTTGATTCTTCCTTCAACGAATATAAAGGAGTGGTCGCTGCAGTACGTGTAGTGGATGGAGAAATTAAAAAAGGCGATCGTATCTATTTAATGGGCACCAACAGCCCAGCCGAAGTTTTGGAACTTGGTTACTACACTCCCAAATTCCGAGCGAGCGAAAAAATTCACAATGGCGAAATTGGCTACATTGTTACCGGACTCAAAGAAGTGCGCGACTGTCGCGTGGGTGACACTATCACCACCACTAATGCCGAAAAAAATCCTGTTGTACGCGAACCTCTGCCTGGATACAAAGAGGTGAAGCCCATGGTGTTTGCCGGTATCTTTCCCAAAGAAGGTGATGCCTATCAAGAATTGCGCGACGCCATCGAAAAACTAAAACTCAATGACAGCGCACTCATCTACGAACCAGAACATTCCCAAGCGCTTGGATTTGGATTTCGCTGTGGTTTTTTAGGAATGTTACACTTAGATATTTTTCAAGAACGCTTAAAACGAGAATACGATTTAGAGATTATCATCACCGTTCCAAGCGTGGCCTACCATGTTTCCAAAACTGACGGCACCGAAATGATTGCCAAAAGTCCGCAAGACATGCCTGAACCAGCCCGTATTGCCGAAGTCAAAGAACCGTGGATGACCCTCGACGTGATTACCCCCACCGATTACGTGGGCAACGTAATGGGGCTCGTCGCCGAACGCAAAGGCCAATACGTGAACACAGAATATTTAAGTGCTGGCACCGATCAACGCGCACTCCTCCACTATCGCATTCCCCTTGCTTCGTTGGTTACTGATTTTTATGATAAACTAAAAACGGTTACGTCTGGTTACGCCTCCATGAACTACGAGTTAGTAGGCTACGATAAGACTGACGTAGTAAAACTAGATATTTTAGTAGCGGATGATCCTGTAGAAGCACTCGCCACGTTGGTATGGCGTGACAGCGCCTATGCGACAGGTAAAAAAATAGTCGAATCACTCAAAGAATCACTCCCACGCCAACAATTTGTACTCAAAATTCAAGCAGCTATTGGTGGCAAAGTGGTAGCCTCCGAGCATCTCTCAGCCCTACGCAAAGACGTACTCGCCAAAATGTCGGGCGGTGACTACACGCGCAAAATGAAACTGCTCCAAAAACAAAAGAAAGGTAAACAACGAATGTTGTCACATGGTAAAGTGGATATTCCCACCGAAACATACCTCGCTGTACTTAAACGCTAATTATGAAACAAAAAACTCTCAAGTCACTCTGGACATTAGTAGCGCTCGTGGGAATTTTTGCCATGATTTTGTTCACCATCCTCCCTGCTTTTCAATAAAAAATCCCTTATGTCTAAACAATGGGTGGTTTTACCCGAACCGCCAGCTGAATTTTTTGCCGAACATCCAGAACTACCCGAAATTATCGTTCGCCTGCTGTGGAATCGTGGGCTCAAAACCCAACAAAAAATAGACGAATTTTTAAACCCAGAATACGGCCACGATATTCACGATCCATTTTTATTCCAAGATATGAATAAGGCGGTCGATATTATCACCTCGGCCATTACCAACAACGACGCAATTGTAGTGCACGGCGATTATGATGCCGATGGCGTATCCGCTTCAGCAATTATTGTTTCCTGCCTTAAAAAATTCGGTTTTCACAATGTACAGGTATTTCTTCCCCACCGCGAAACCGATGGATATGGTTTGAATATCAACACCGTAAAACGCCTCCACGAAGCTGGCACTCGACTGATCATCACCTGTGACTGTGGTATTAGTAATAGAAAAGAAATTACTGCGGCCAAAGAACTCGGCATGAATGTGATTGTTACCGATCACCATACCATTCCGGCCGAACTTCCTCCCGCTGATGCTATTATCCACCCCCTCATTGCTGGAGAACCATACCCAGATAAAACTTTGGCCGGTGGTGGTGTAGCATTTAAATTAGTACAGGCACTCCTCCTGCACCACAAAAAAACGAATCCTTTGTTGCCCGATGGCCAAACCCATGAAGCATTCGAAAAATGGCTGCTTGATCTGGTGGCTATTTCCACCATCGGCGATATGGTGCCACTTATTGGCGAATCACGCACCTTAGTGCGCTACGGATTAACCGTAATAAACAAAACTCGTAACATTGGCTTACAACGACTCCTAGTAGTGGCTGGCTTAACCGAAGAAACAGGCGAACGTAAACGAGGCACCTTTACCACTTCAACGGTAAGTTTTCAAATTGTCCCCCGCATCAATGCGGCCGGACGAATGGATCACGCCAACGTTGCTTCCAAATTACTGCTAGCCGAAAATGAAGCCGACGCCCAAACACTAGCCGAACAGTTGAATCAAAATAACATTGATCGACAAAAATTAACCGAAAAATTAACCGCCGAAGCTCACCGGCAAATTAAAGATCAAAAACAAGAAAATAATCCGGTGCTGTTCGTGATTGGCAATAACTTTCCGACTGGCGTGGTCGGCCTTATCGCCGGGCGCATCAAAGACACCTATGCCCGACCGGCTATTGTGATGGGCGTCAATAGCGATGGCGAAATCACCGGCTCTGGGCGCAGCATCAAAGAATTCAACATGATCAAAGGGCTCCAAGAAATGCCCGAGGTATTTTTAAAATTTGGTGGACATCCCCAAGCCTGCGGTTTTACATTGCTTGGAAAAGAAAAATTAGAAGAATTCAAAACCAAGCTGAGCGAAAAAGCAGCCACCGCTACCTCCGGCCTCATTATGCAACCCACCATTATGATTGATGCCGAAATCGATCTTGATCAGGTTGACTGGAGACTGTACGACTTGCTCCAAAAATTTGAACCATTTGGTGTGGGCAACGAAGAACCAAAATACATGGCCCGCAAATTGACAGTAATGGACATGGTGCCAGTGGGCCAAGATGGAAAACATTTAAAACTATCCGTAAAACACAATTCCCAGCTGATTAAAAAAACTATCGGTTTTGGTCTCGGCGACCCCAGCCGTCACCCCGCTAATTGGCGCACTTCCCTCAAAACCAACGACATCATCGACATGGTTTTCTCTATCGGGGTTAACGAATGGAACGGCAACCGTGAACTTCAACTCACTATTGAAGACATCCGTCGGAGCGAGTAATTTTCGACCAAAAATTGACAAAACCATCGGGTTATTGCATAATTGCCCTAACCTTGTGTTTCACAAGGCGCTCTTTGCCCACCACCTTCCCGAGGCGTGCCATGTGGTATTACCTTCAACGGCTCATTCGCCCCTGGTCGCTTACGGTCAAGTCGTGTTTAGTGTTCGTTGGCTTGGTGCTGACGACCATCACACTCTCGTTCCTTCTCCCCCCTTCCACCTCCAAATTCGTGCAGGGCATCGGCACGATTGTCCTGTTCGTTTCCATCCTGGTGACAGCTCTTGTTGCCTACCAGGAAAGCGAAACCAATCCAAACGAGGCGGTAGACCACTACCAAAACCTCTA
>CAYTMT010000012.1:0-6737 GCA_964439095.1 uncultured Gammaproteobacteria bacterium
GATTCAATTTTATTCGAGGGTTTATTAATCAAATTGTGGAGAAAAAAATATAAGCTACTGAATGACAATAAGTATGAGTTATAAAAAGAATGTCGCAAATTTATTTTTTTATATGACTTTTCAAAATTAAAATAGTTTGAATTTACCACACAATATATGGTCTACGACTTCGACTGAAGCCGTAAAAGCCTGATCCGCACAGATCCTGCTGCTGGACAGTTTCCGGCACATTCTTTAGCAGTTAAAAATTGACTTCTGAAGAATTAACCAGTCCGTGCCTGGCAATGTTTTTCATGCTATAATTTTTATCATTCGAAACGTTGGTAAATCGTTTCAGCCAGGAAAAAGAGTGGTTTTTATTACTACTTAAAAAATATTCAATCTGTGCTGCTGCAGAAATATTTTTGTGGTCTGTAAATTCGAATTCCACAAATAGCAGGGGATAGTTCCGCACCACCATCTGCCCTGCTTCAATCACGTCGTCAATTTCTGCTGTGAGTGGAATGTGTTGACTATCAGTTAAAAACAAAAAACCTTCCTGCTTGTATCTAAACTTTTCCAATGAACCAATTATTTTATTAGCATCTAACAATTGAGTAAAAAAATCTTCGGTAATTAAAAATTCAATTTCTACTCGACCAAATCCGTGCTTCGGCCCTTTCACTGTGACCACAAAATTTTCCTTTTGATCAAAAGTCGTTTTTCGTAAACGAATATCTTTGGGTGGCAAGTGGGGAGGGAAGAGTGTGATCAAATTTTTTAAAGCAACAGCATCAACTCCAGCCTGCTCACACAACAAAATAACGTCCGGCCAATTTCTGGCCGCATCCAGGTAAATCTGTTTTATTTGGTATTTCTTTACTCCCTCAACAACAAAAATTGGCTCAACGTCCGATCGAAAAACCATCAACTTTATCTCTGTTTCGATGGGTAATTTTGAATTTCCTGGATTAGGGTTGGTCAACATAGGCATACGGAGAGTATTTACCTGTGATTATAGAAGAAAAAACTACTTTTTACCAGTCAAAAATGCTTTTCAAGGCTGTTTTAATTATGCACAGCCAACATTGACAAAACACCCAAAATATGCTAGGGTCTAATTACTAGACCCATCTATATGGCTAGCATTTTACAACTCCTCAGCGAACTAGGCAGAAGAACCATCTCGGCGTTACTGCTAACGGCTATTATCTGGCCGTTATTTTATTTTAACGCCATCGCACCTTTTTTAGCTGATCTTAGCCATGAATACACCTCTTTCACCGTAGCGGCAGCCGGACATGGCGATAATATAGGAAGTGCCATTTTGCATGCCCACCACGAAAGCAGACAGCTAGAAGAACATGAAGACCACGAACACATAGATGCAGAGGTTGAACTTGGGCTTGGCGGCAAAACCACAGAATACCTAGAACAAAGCCAGTCCGTGGCCTACTCTGGTGGCACCCAACAGCTCATGCTGTCTGGCGGGGTTCAAATTGTGTAATACAAAGAGGGGAGAGTACGTGTGGCTTTAGTGTGATTTTTGGTTTACAGACCAGTTTTTTCTTGATACCCTGTAAGGATACTATGCGACCTTTTACTGTTGCCCTTATTTGTGGTGGTCCATCATTGGAGCGGGGGATATCGCTTAACTCCGCCCGTTCAGTCTGCGATCACCTTCAGTCGGAAGCAATTAAAATTGTTCCGATTTATTTGGATTACCGTAAAAACGCCTATCGTGTTTCGCGCGCCCAACTGTACAGCAATACACCGTCTGACTTTGATTTTAAACTGCACACTACCGGCAAGAAACTAACCAAAAAAGCATTGCTCGCCCTGCTCAAAAAAGTTGATCTAGTTTTTCCCGTGATGCACGGAGCGTACGGCGAAGATGGGGGAATACAAACGTTCTTAGAAAAAAATAATATTCCATTTGTAGGATCGGGCAGTCGCGCGTGTCGCGAATCATTTGGAAAACATGTGGTAAAAAAAACGCTAGAACAAAACGGATTTTTTACCCTACCTTCTATTGAAATAAAAAAGGGGGACCGAGGAGTAGTAAAAAAAATTACAGATTTTTTTGCTGATCAAAATATTACTCGCGCCATTGTAAAACCTTCAAACGGAGGATCAAGCATCGGTGTGCATTCAGTAGCCACACCCCACGAAGCAGCTCGTCGTGCTAGTGAAATCATACGCGAACGCATTGACACGCGTGTTACAATTGAACCATTTTGCACCGGGAAAGAATTCACGGTAATCATTCTCCAAAATCCCGAGGGCGAACCGGTAGCCATTTTACCAACTGAGATTAATCTTAATTATAACGACCATCAAATTTTTGACTATCGCAAAAAATATTTAGCCAGCCGTCAAGTAAGTTATCACTGTCCACCACGTTTTGCGGATAAAATCATATATACCATTCGCCAGGATGCCCAAAAACTCTTTCACCTGTTTGGACTCCGTGATTTTGCCCGTTTTGATGGTTGGGTATTACCGGACGGACGCGTTTGGTTTTCTGACTTTAACACTGTTAGCGGCATGGAACAAAATAGTTTTTTATTTATGCAAGCGGCGCGCATTGGGCTAACACATCGAGATGTGCTTCGCCTTATCATAACAAGCGCCGCTACCCGTTTTGGACTTCGTCTCCCTGCCGAAAAAATAACTCTAAATAAAAATCAAAAAAAAGTAAACGTCATTTTTGGCGGTACCACAGCCGAACGCCAAGTGTCAGTTATGAGTGGTACTAACGTATGGCTCAAATTACAACGTTCCCATCATTATGTTGCCGAACCATATCTTTTGGATACCACCAGACACGTGTGGCACCTCCCGTATGCTTTTACCCTCAACCACACAGTTGAAGAAATTACCGAACTCTGTAAACATGCCACTCGAGACGAACAGCGCTTAAGTCGTTTTGTTCACGAAGTACAAACATCACTCCACCTTCCCAAAAACGCCTACCATGCCACTTGGTTTTTACCGCAACGCCTTACCTTGGAGCAATTTATAAAACAATCAGCATTTGTATTTATTGGTCTCCATGGCGGCATTGGTGAAGACGGCACCCTGCAGCAACTTTTAGAAAAAGAAAAAATCCCCTTTAACGGATCCGGCTCCATCGCTTCGGCAATTGGGATGAATAAATTTAAAACAGGAGAAATAATAAACACTCTTAAAAATAAAGGGATCTATTCGGCTCGCAAGAAAAAAGAACGCGTGACCCTCTTCCGTTATTTTTCTCATCCAGATTTTTTACACTATTGGAAAGATCTAGTCCTGAAACTTAAGAGCAAGACAATCATTGTAAAACCTGTTAATGATGGATGCTCTGCTGGAATCGCCCGCCTCAGCTCGGCTGATGACCTACGCCAATATGTAACACACGCACAAAATTGCGCTCGGAATATTCCTCCACACACACTCACACTTCACAATTCCAGTATAGAAATGCCTACCGTACGAATGAAAGAATTGTTGTTCGAAGAATTTATCGACACTGACCAAGTAATTACTTTACACAACAAACTAGAGTGGAAACGCCGTACTGATTGGATTGAAATTACCATGGGGCTGCTGGAAAAAAATAGCATACTTCATGCGCTACACCCAAGCATCACCGTGGCAACAAGCAGTGTTCTTAGTTTAGAAGAAAAATTTCAAGGAGGCACCGGAGTGAATATCACACCGCCGCCCACATTATATGTTCCAACTACTGTGGTGCAGCGCGCTATGAAACGCATGGAAACAGTAGCGCAAACGCTAGGACTGCAAGGATATGCGCGTGTTGATGCTTTTCTTCACATTAAAACGGGAGAGCTTATTATCATTGAAGTCAACACCGCCCCCGGACTTACACCCTCAACGGTAATCTACCATCAAGCATTGACCGAGCATCCACCCCTTTATCCGGTTCAATTTTTGGAAGACATCATTACCGCTGGAATAAAAAAATCTCATGACCACAACACCCCTTAACCCATTTATCGAACCGTCCGTCTCTTCAGACAAACATCTGCGCGGCAAATACAAAAAAGCCTGGGTGGAAGATTCTTTTATTTTTGAAGAAAGCGTTGGGCCGCAAATTACTACGCACGGGACACGTTCATATTTAGGGGTAGGCATAACACCAAAAAACCTGCTTATTTTTACAGCAACAATCATTCTTGGTTTTTCGCTGATTGGACTACGTATAATTTATCTCCAATTATGGAAAGGTGATCACTACCACCAGCTCGCCGAAACAAATCGGTTGCGACGAAGGCCAATTGTTCCAGAACGGGGGATTATATATGATCGTAATGGCCAACAACTAGTGCAAAATATTCCTAATTTTTCGCTTGCAATAATTCCACAAGATTTTCCGCGCGATCCTAAAGAACGCCAGCGTATTATTAAGCGTATCGCCGATTTAACAGAAGTAGAAGAAAGCGAAATTACCACCCTCTTACGACGATACAGCGCTATGAGCTATGACTCGCTCACAATAAAAGAAAACTTAGACTATGACACAGCGCTTCGTTTGTACCTGCAAAACGCAAACCTTCCCGGAATAATTATTGAAAAAGGGACCAAACGAGCGTACGGCATTATAAACCATTCTGGTAGCTCAACACCACTTTTAAGCCTAAGCCACATTCTTGGCTACACAGGAAAAATGAATGATGAAGAATTAAAAAACGCACAAAAAGAAAATTATTTTTTATCTGACACTATTGGGAAAGCTGGTGTAGAAAAACAGTACGAAAGCAGCCTCCGTGGAAAATCAGGCACTCAATATATTGAAGTTAACGCTACCGGACACGAGCAGCAGGTAATTTCGGAAGATGCTCCCGTGCATGGAGCCGACCTTACACTTACTATTGACAGTGACGCCCAAATAGAATTGGAAAATCTAATTAAAAAAGATCTTGCCCAAGGTGGATGGAAACGAGCGTCTGGAATTGCCATGGACCCCAATACCGGGGCTATTTTAGCAATGGTGAGCTGGCCCAGCTTTGATAATAATGATTTTGCTGGAGGAATATCTCGCGCTCTCTATAAAAGTTACGACACTAACCCAGATAAACCACTCTTTAATCGATCCATCCATGGAACCTACCCCTCTGGTTCAACCGTAAAATTAGTAATTGCCACTGCGGCGCTAGAAGAAGGCATCATTACCCGCACCACGGCTTTTTTATCTACGGGCGGACTCGATGTTGGCGGACATTTATTTAAAGACTGGTTAGCGGGTGGACATGGAATTACTAACGTACAAAAAGCACTAGCCTGGTCAGTCAACACATTTTTTTATTATGTTGGTGGAGGATACGAAAATTTTACCGGTCTCGGAGTTGATCGTATCGATAAATACCTAACGCTTTTTGGTTTAGGATCGACAACTGGAATTGACTTGCCAGGCGAGAGTTCTGGCTTCGTCCCTACCAAAGAATGGAAAGAAGTAATAAAAAAAGGACACTGGTATGTAGGGGATACCTACAATCTCTCTATTGGCCAAGGAGATTTGGAAGTAACTCCGCTACAAGTGGCAGTATGGACTGCTGCAGTGGCGAACGGCGGTTCGGTTGTGGTGCCTCATGTTGTCAGAGTAATTACCGACGCTATCAAAAAAACAGAGGGCGAGATTGAGTTTAAACCAAGAAAGACAGGCATCGCCAGCGCTGAGACACTCCAGATCGTGCGCCAAGGCATGCGCCAGTGTGTTACCGATGGCAGCTGCAAACTACTCCAAAGCTTACCGTTTGCTGCCGGAGGAAAAACAGGTACCGCCCAATGGAGCTCACACAACCCAGAACATGCCTGGTTTACCGGTTTTGCCCCTCTGGAACACCCCCAAATTGTTATTACCATCCTCGTCGAAGAAGGCAAGGAGGGAAGCCGAGCCTCAATGCCTGTGGCCCGTGATTTTTTGGCTTGGTGGGGAGCGCGATATTTAAAATAGCCAAACGCATTTCTATTTGACACAACCCTACTTCTCTCGGTATACTATCCACAAGCCATTCAGGCTTTTCATTCGTTTTGTATCGTATTTTTTATGATCGACACTCCTCGTCAGTACCTTTCGGCAGCTAGCTTAAAACAAATTAAACAACAGTACGAAGAATTAAAAAATGTCCGCATTCCTGAAATTGCCGACCGCATTAACGAAGCCAAACAACAAGGCGACCTTTCGGAAAATGCGGAATATACCGAGGCCAAAGAAAACATGGCCTGGGCCCAAGGAAAACTGATGGAACTAGAACAAATTATTAATAATGCTGAAATTATCGATGAACGAGCTGGAAAAAGTGGAGTGGTAGATGTCGGTTCAACTCTTACTGTAAAATCCGAAGGAAAAGAACGTACTTTCACCATTGTTGGCCCACAAGAAGCAAATCCTGTGCAAGGAAAAATTTCCAACGAATCACCACTCGGAGAGGGGTTTATTGGACACCGTCAAGGTGATATGGTTGAAATTACAACACCAGCCAAAAAAATTACCTACCAAATTGTAAGTATTCAGTAATTGCTATGACCAACGAAGCTGAAATTTCCATTCGAGAAGAAGACGTGCGTCTTCGCCATCTAGGAGAACTAAAAAATGCCGGGGTCGAGCCATTCCCTGCGCATTTGGAAGAAATAATTTCCATCGAAGAAGCACGCACCAAAAAACAAATAGGGGATCATGTGGCCGTAGCTGGAAGACTACTGTCATTTCGTGGCATGGGAAAACTTACTTTTGTTCACCTCAAAGATGCCAGTGC
>CAYTMT010000012.1:6837-11697 GCA_964439095.1 uncultured Gammaproteobacteria bacterium
CAACGCTACCTAGACTTGCTCGGGAACGAAGAATCCATGCGAATTGCGGTTCTGCGTAGCAATTTGGTAAAAAATATTCGTAACTACTTTGATGCACGTGGTTTTTTTGAAGTAGAGACACCAATTTTACAAACACTCTACGGTGGCGCCCTTGCCAAGCCGTTTGTAACCCACCACAATGCACTTGATATACCACTTTACTTGCGTATCGCTCCAGAATTATATTTAAAACGTCTGATTGTGGGCGGTTTTGAAAAAGTCTACGAAATCGCTCGCTGTTTTCGCAACGAAGGCATCGACCAAAACCACAACCCAGAATTCACCCAAATTGAATTCTACTGGGCATACGCTGACTATCGCAATTTAATGGATTTGGTTGAAGATTTACTCCCTACCATTATTACTGCAGCAGGACTTCCTCTTAAATTTACGGCTGAAAATGGCGAGGTGGACTTTACTCCACCTTACCCACGAATAACCATGCGCGAGATAATCCAAAAATACGCTTCCATGGACATTGAGGCATTTCCTGACCAGACCAGCATGTTTGCTCAAGCTAAAAAATTAGGAGTAGAAGATCTTGATCCCGAAAGTGGACGTGGTAAAATCATTGACGAAATATACAAAAAATTTGCTCGACCCCACATCGTCAATCCAGTTTTCATGACTGATCACCCGGTTGAATTATCACCACTTGCTAAACGCCGTGCCGACGATCCGCGCTATGTGGAGCGTTTTCAACTTCTTTGTGTTGGTGGCAATGAATTATGTAACGCCTTTTCAGAATTAAACGATCCTCTTGATCAAGAATCTCGTTTTCGTGAACAAGTAGAACTCGGAAGGGCAGGGGACGAAGAAAGTATGCCGTACGACGAAGACTTTATTACTGCTCTTAAACATGGAATGCCTCCAACAGCGGGATTGGGCATGGGCATCGATCGCTTGGTAAAACTCCTCACGAACGCCCAAAACCTTAAAGAAGTAATTTTATTCCCCACACTTCGACCTGAAAGGAATAAGGAAAACAACAATATATGAAAACCGTAATGGCATTTGGAACTTTTGACACCCTTCACCCCGGTCATTCGTTCTTTTTGCAAGAAGCAAAGAAATTAGGCGATCGACTTGTTGTGGTCATTGCCCGAGATTCAACTGTGTTAGCAGTAAAAGGCCATACTCCATATTTTAAAGAAGAACAACGAAAAAAGGCTATTGAACTAATGAATCTCGCCGATGAAGTAGTGCTGGGTGACAAAAATAATAAATATCTCCCCATCCGTGAGCATAAACCCAACCTGATTGCACTCGGATATGACCAAAATGCATTTGTGGTTGGCCTCCAAGATATGTTCCCTAAAATAGGGATTGTACGTTTGCCTTCTTTTTTTCCAGAACGTTACAAAAGTTCAAAATTACGTCCTGCATTAGTATGAGAAAAATACTTATCGCCACCACCAATCAAGGTAAGTTTGAAGAATTCAAAATAGAATTTGCGGATTTACCCTTTACCTTGGTAAGTTTAACGACCTTCAAAAAAAGACCAACCGAACCAGAAGAAACAGGTCGAACTACTGAAGAAAATGCGCTTTTAAAAGCTCGTTACTACGCCGAAAAAACCGGCCTCCTCACACTTGCTGAAGACACAGGCTTCTTTGTGGACGCACTCCAAGGCGAACCAGGAGTACAAGCAAAACGTTTTGGAATTTCTGCAAAAGAACGAAACATTAGAGTTCTAAACTTACTTCGTGGAGTGCCTGCCGCACAGCGCGGGGCTGAATTTCAAACACACCTTTGCCTCTATAACCCAGATAACAAGCAGTACACGATGTTCTACGGTTCTGTTCGCGGGGTGGTTGCCAAAGCCGAACAGGGAGATGCTCGCCCCGGACTTGGCTACGACGCCATTTTTTATTTTCCTCCCAAGAAGAAACTTTTTTCTGAATTATCAATCCTCGAAAAAAACCAGTTTAGCCACCGCGGGTTAGCCATGAACCAAACCAAGATTTTTATCATGAAAAGCCTTTTCCCACAACGAATTATTGCCGCGCTTGGATTGATTGTAAAAAATCGCCACGTCCTCATGTCAGAACGTCGTGATTTTCGTCCAGCGTTTAATGGCCTATGGGAATTTCCAGGCGGGGGAGTAGAATTTGGTGAAGATATCGAAAACTGTTTAGTGCGAGAAGTCAAAGAAGAGACTGGATATACTGTAAAAATTATAGAGCGGCTACCCCACATTTTTTCCGCAACCAAAACCAACGAAAAAACTGGCGGCTATCAAATATTCCCCATTCTTTTTGTTTGCAAGATAGTTTCCGGTACATTTAAACCAGCTCCAGCCGAATCACTCGGGCATCGCTGGTGTACCTTTCAAGAAATGACAAAACTAAAAAGTTTTCCATTAAATAAAAAAATCCTTAACGACCCATTGCACAAAAAAATTATCACTGCCTACATTGACTAAATTTTTTCTTATATGCTAGACATTAAATTTATTCGAGACAACAAAGAACAGGTTGTTGAAAATTGCAAAAACCGCCGAGTACAGGTGGATATTGAGGCATTGATCGCAAAAGATGATGAACGTCGAATTATTATTCACGAGATTGAATCACTACGAGCCGAACGCAACAAGCAATCCAAAGGCAAACCAACCCCAGAAGAAATTACCCGCTTACGCGAAGTGGGGGAGATAATTAAACAAAAAGAAGCAATCCTTGCAACAGTTGACACCGAATACCGTTCCCTTCTTCTTAAAGTGCCCAATCTCACCCACCCAGATAGTCCAATTGGAGAAGAAGCTGATTTTCGAGTGGTGCACACCAACCGCCCACCAACATTGTTTGCTTTTTCCCCTAAAGATCACGAGGAACTACTAATCACCAACGATCTAATAGACTTTGAGCGTGGGACTAAAGTGGCAGCCAGTAAATTTTATTTTTCAAAAAATAATCTAGTCCGACTTAACCTAGCGCTAATCAGTTACGGAATTGATGTGGCCACACGATACGGTTTTCAAATTCTCGAAACTCCAGACATGGCCAAAAATGAAATTTTTGAAGGTATTGGATTTAATCCTCGCGGACCAGAAACACAGATTTATTCCATCGAAAACACCGACCTTAGTTTGGTAGGCACTGCCGAAATTACCGTGGGCGGATTTCACGCCAATGAAATTCTTGACCTCACCAATGGACCAAAAAAATATATAGCACTCTCACATTGCTTTCGTACCGAAGCTGGAGCCTACGGTCGCACCAGCAAAGGCCTCTACCGTGTCCATCAATTCACTAAACTAGAAATGTTTGTATATTGCAAACCAGAAGACAGTGAACGGGCCCACGAAGAAATTTTAGCCATCGAAAAAGAAATCGTAGATGGTCTTGATATTCCTTACCGCGTCATTGATATTCCTTCGGGAGATCTTGGTGGGCCGGCCTACCGTAAATATGACATCGAAGCATATATGACTATGAAGGCAGGGGAGGGGAGTCAAGGCGATTACGGTGAAATTACCAGCTGTAGTAATTGTACTGATTTTCAATCTCGTCGTCTTAATATTCGATATCGAAAAGAAAACGGTGAAACAGAACTTGCCCACACACTCAACGGTACCGCGGTAGTACTAAGTCGCTTTCCTATCGCTCTTGTAGAAAATCACCAGCAAGCAGACGGAACGATCCTGGTACCAAAAAAATTACAATCATACCTTGGTGGATTAGAAAAATTATAAATCTTCATTTTTGAGGAGGAGTTTATGCAAACTTGGGTAGAAATACAACCATCGGCCATTCGCCATAATATCAAGATTTTTCGAAAAATCATTGGACAAAAAACACTACTCATGCCCGTAATTAAAGGCAATGCATACGGGCACGGTCTTAGAGAGGTTGGGTCTATCTTAGAACAGACAGTCGAGGTAGACAGGCTATGTGTGGTCAATCTCGATGAGGCCTGCGCACTCCTCAGTCAAAAAATTGGTAGAAAAAAAACAATTATAATTCTTGGTTTTTTTGATCACGATACAGAAAAAGTCCAATACGCCGCACGCCATAACGTTGCTTTTCCAGTCTACACTATTGAACAAGCGTGTTTTCTTAATGCGGTGGGGGATCGGATGCAGAAAAAAATAAGAATTCATGCTAAAATAGACACAGGAGCAGGACGGATAGGAGTTCGCCAAGAACAAGCCGTTAATTTTATTATCAAGCTCTCTAAGCTACCCAACCTTCTCGTAGAAGGATTATGGACTCATTTGGCCTCTAGCGAAGACGACGAAGTATACACAAAAACACAGCTGGATATTTTTGAACATATTATCGCCCAATTAAAAAATTACGGCTTGTGCCCAAAAATAATTCACGCAGCCTGCTCTGCAGCCACGCTTCGTTACCCCCATGCCTTTTTTAACGCTGTACGCATTGGCATTGGCACATACGGACTGGCTTCCACAAAAGAGCTGCCCACCACAAAAAATAATAAACTTCAACCAGCGCTTCGTTGGCTTGCCACCATTGCCCAGATAAAAAACATACCAAAAGGGGAAAGTGTTGGTTATGGAAGATCGTTTTTTACTTCACGAGAAACAAAAATTGCAATCATCCCAATAGGGTATTACGATGGCTATAGTCGCGCGCTTTCTAACACAGCATCAATGGTGGTACGCGGAAAAAAATGCCCCGTACGTGGCCGTATCTGCATGAATATGACCATGATTGATGTGACCGATGTTCCTAAAATAAAAACAGGTGATCCGGTGTATGTTTTAGGGGGAGAAAAAAATGGAGAACAAATTACCGCGGATGAACTTGCCTATTTTTCACAAACAATCAACTACGAGATTGTCAGCCGTATAAACCC
>CAYTMT010000012.1:11707-18425 GCA_964439095.1 uncultured Gammaproteobacteria bacterium
CGCTTATCACTCGCATTTTACGCTAAAAAATACTATGCACTATCGAAGCTCTGTGAATTTACACCGACTTAAGCCCAAAGAAAGTTGGTGGCACAAAATTCAAAAAATTGCTTCCCCAAAAAAACGCAACTTTTGCCGTATTAACCGGCACTACGATACCATAAGTTTGACAAACCCTTGGGGAAAAACAGAAAGCGACCAAAGCCATCTCCGAAATCAACTGGCTACCGTTGCCTTGCCTTGTATTCTGGTATTTTGGGCCTATCTGCTTTTTTACACACCTTATTTTTCTATCCACTCTATTTCAGTAAGCGGGGCAACTATTTTAAATACAAACACGCTTGAAGGACAAATTGAACAGTTGGTTTCTGAACAAAAAAGCCGCCTTTGTCCAGCCAACAACTTTTTTTGCTTTCCCACAGAGCGTATTATCGATTTTCTTAAAAAAGAATACCCGGCACTTCAACAGATTTCGGTCAACAAGATTTTTCCAACGAGAGTGGTGATTGCCATAGAAGAACCTCTTCCGGCAGCAATTTACTCAGAAAACGGAACTTCATTTATTCTTGATAATAAAGGACATATACTTCGACCGCTACTACCCATTGTTTTAGAAACAACACCGACTGTAGTTGATGAATTATTTGCCTCTAACACGAGCAGCAACACATTATCCATAGATAATAACACAACCGACAACAGGAGTCTGATTACAAAACTAATCGAACAACGAAAAATTGAACGCCTTCCGTTTAATATCCCCGTAATTATTAACAGCACAAATTTCACCACTACAACTACTGAAACAATTAGCCAAGAAAAAATTGAAGCCACAGTGCGACTAGACTTTCTTCTTAAGCAGCAAGGCATCGTTCGACCACTTGGATATGTAGTAGATAGGGAAGTGCCTTTCTTTCTAACCCTAGTATCCGACAAACCATGGATTGTGCGATTTGATTTGCGTGGCAACGTAGAAACTCAGGTTGAAAATTTAAAAATTATTTCTACCAAAGAGAAACCAACCAGTTATGTTGACCTGCGTTACGGTGAACGAGTGTTTTGGAAATAGGGAGGAGTGGTGTTTTTACCCACCAAACACTCTAACATACGGCCTTGCTTGACAGAATATACAATGTCGTATAACATAGATTAAGCGACATATAGCTAGTACCAGCCAGGCACCTAAATAACCACTATGCCTACAAAGTCCACAATTTCCCTCATTCAACAGATACCTACTTTTCTGGACTATTGTGAGGTGGAAAAAGGTTTAAGTCCTGTTACCACTCGTAACTACCATAACTTTCTTAAAATGTTTGTGGCTTGGCTCAAGGACAATAACTTTACAAGCCTCAAGCCGCACGAACTTGCCACCGAGCATATCTGGAACTACCGCCTCTACCTATCACGCAAAAAGGACCGCCACGGGTCCTATATCAAAAAAACCACCCAGAACTACTACCTGATCGCTTTACGCAACTTGTTATCTTTTTTTTCCGAACGGGATATCGTTGCTCTTGGCGCGGAAAAAATAAAATTACCAAAATTAACAGACAAAGATAAATCCATAAAATTTCTCAACTACGACCAGGTAGAAAAATTGATGGCCCAACCAGATACCTCCGACGTGTCTGGACTCCGCGACCGCACTATTCTGGAAGTCCTCTTCTCTACAGGTATGCGTATTTCTGAGTTAATGTCGCTTAATATGCGATCGTTTGATTTAAAACAACTGCTAGCCGGCAAGCTCACCGAATGCGAATTGTCTATCTCCGGTAAAGGTGGATCAACCCGCACCATATATTTTTCCAGCCGCGCCTTGGATTGGATGGCCAAATATGTCAAGGCTCGAGGCATTGATATGTACTCCCCTCTTTTTATTAACTTTAAAAATGATGCGAAAGACCGAGAGCATCGACTTACTCCTCGATCAGTCGAGCGTTTAGTACGTAAATACGCCTCTATGGCCGGACTACCAGTGGATGCGACACCTCATACCTTGCGCCACAGTTTTGCGACCGACCTATTAAACCAAGGCGCTGATATGCGTTCAGTACAGGAGCTTTTAGGCCATAAAAACATTGTCACCACCCAAATTTACACCCACGTTACTAACCAAAAATTACGCGAAGTACACCATAGATTCCATGGTGGAAACAAAAAAAGATAACACCTGCGGTTGACAAAATCTCAAAAATGTGGTATATAGCAAGCCTACCCTGTGTTGTTGTTTTGGTTTTACGACCGGACGACAACAGCTCCTTCCTCTCCCTAGGCCGAGGCCTAATAACCATGGGACTTTTCTTTCTGTGCCAAGGAATTCTAGTCGGTGCATTCCTCATGGGAGTGCTCTTGGTGCGTGGCGAGTGGCTCGCCACAAAGATTGAGAATACGATCTCCGACCCCTCAAATCCGAATTTGAAGGCGGTCGCGATCACCTCTGATCGACAGAGGCTGATCAAGAAACAGCGATTCAACCGCAGAATGATACTGACCCTCGAGATCCTCGGTCTTCTGGGGGCAGTGTTAATGGTGTTGAAGTACTTCAACGGAAGCAATTCCGTGTGAGAACAACATCTTCCCCGCACTCGCGTCCCGCCAATTTCGCTCATCGAAACTTGGGTGGGCGCAGTGCGGGTCTTTCTTTTTTATTGCACCAAATACCCCAACGGATCAACTGGAATGCCATTCTGTCGTACTTCAAAATGCAAATGTGGGCCAGTCACAAACGGACCGGCACCCACCGTACCGGGCGTTCCTCCTGAGTAGCCAATTATGTCTCCTCTGTTTACAAACTGATCATCATTCACAGCCACCAAACTTAAGTGACCATAGAGGGTAGAGATGTTCCCGGTATGTACTATCAAAACGTAACTATAGCATGATGCAACAGTACAGCGTCGCGCACGCGCAATATAGCCAGAGGCGGCTGCTTTAATTGGTGTTCCATGACTCGCTCGAATATCTACACCACTATGCTCAAACACATTACGATACGGATAATCAGGATCATGAAATAAAGCATTAATATAGCGACTGGGCGTTGGCCAAGACAATAGCGGCGCACCCCCGCTCGTCTGACCGTTTTGAGCGTCTTTTTCAGCTAATCTTTTTCGCACCTTATCTTCAATACTACGTACTTCACCTTCCACCACCTGATATTGAGCACGTAAACTAGTGAGTAATGTTTGATATTTTAGCTCTGATAATTTTGTATCACCGAGTAATTTTTGTTTAAACACCATTTGTTCGTTTAAATCCTGCTTTTTCTGTTCCAAATCTTCTTTGAGGTGAGCGTACACAGCTCGACGATTGTCCACCTCCTGCTTTTTTATACTCAGATCATCCCGCGCCTCGCGCAACATACGCACCGATCTGCCTAAATCAGAAAAAATACGCTCTAGCGATCGAACGCGACCAAAAAAATCAGAAAGGGTTGACTCTGTAACCAAAATTTCAATAATATTTTTTTGATTTTCAGCATGAACACGACGCATCACTCCGGCAATAATCTTTTTTTGTTCGGCAATTACCCCTTCTTTGGTTATAATTGAAAGTTGTAACTCTTGAATTTCTAGTTCCGCTGCTTGAATTTTAACCTCAGCTAGTTCAATATTAGAACGTGTTTCAACAGCTTTATTGTCCAACACCGAGAGTTGGTTTTTAAGCGAAACTCCCTCCAGTTTTTTCTTATCGACATTTTTTTTATAAGTAGCGATGGTGTCTTCTAGTTGTTTGATTTTATCTTTTCGCGCCGCAATTTCTTTGTTTAAATCATTAACTTCTTGAGTAATAGAATCAGGTGCAGCCGTGACGCTAAACGACAACGGCAATGCCGACACAAACAACAATACCAGGAAGACACTCCCCCACCATGCCCACCCCTTTATTGTGGTAATTCCACGCATGAAAAATAAAAATTACAACGATGATAATTTGGTGATAGCGATAGTAATACGGCGCAGACTTTCGGTTTTACCGAGAGCGAATAAAATAGCAAACGGCCCGGGTGAATTTTGTTGGCCGGATAAAGCAACGCGCAGTGGCGACAACACCGCGCCATTGGCATACCCTTTTTCTTGAGCAAAGGCAATAATTTTGGCTTCCAATTTTTTCTCTTCCCAATCACCTTCTGCAGTAGCGGTTAATATTTTTTCTAACTCGGGTAAAATAGTTTGAGCTTCGGTGATACTGCTTTTTTTCCACACCAACCAATTGGCTTCGTAGTCTGGTAACACAAACGCAAACGCCACGGCCTCGGGCAACTCAGCCAACGTAACCACGCGTTCCTGCTCCAACCTCATAATGGCGGATAATCGCTCGGGAGTGTGCGATGGGAAAATATTTTTTAGCCCTTCGTGCGCACGCAAAAATGGCAACGCCCGCTCCAATAATTCTTCCTTAGATAATGCGCGAATATAATGCTGGTTGTACCAATTTAATTTATCAATATTAAACACGGCCCCGGATTTATTAATTTTTGATACCGAAAATTCCTGTGCTAATTCGGCCAAAGTAAAAAACTCGCGCTCCGTGCCCGGATTCCAACCCAAAAAAGCCACAAAATTTATAAGCGCTTCGGGCAAGTAGCCTTTTTTTTCATAATCCCCCACTGCCACGTCTCCTTGACGCTTACTTAGCTTGGTTTTATCGGGATTCAACAACAGGGGCAAGTGCGCGAACTCGGGCATGGTCCAGCCAAAAAATTTGTATAACTGAATATGTTTCGGCGTGCTACTCACCCACTCTTCACCCCGCACCACGTGGGTGATATTCATAGTGTGATCATCCACCACCACAGCAAAGTGATAGGTAGGGTAGCCGTCTGATTTAATAATAATCTGATCATCAATCAGTTCATTTTTGAACGACACTTCGCCGCGAATCAAATCGGTCCAGGTAGTTTCACCGGATTTTTCCATTTTCATACGCACCACGTGTCGTTCGCCAGCTTTGGCGCGCGCTTCGGCTTCGGCAGGATCAAGTGTGCGGCACAATCCATCATAGCCAGTCGGCAACTTGCGCTCGGTTTGACGCTGATGTAATTCTTCCAAATGCTCCGACGTACAAAAACAACGATACGCAAATTTTTTAGATAATAGTTCTTCGGCGTAACGCGCATAGATCGCCAAACGCTCCGATTGAATGTACGGGCCAACATCGCCCATTTGTGACACTGCATCATTCGCTAAACACACGCCTTCATCCGGCACCACACCAGCCCAATACAACGACCGCAAGATATTTTCTGTACCATCGGCCACAAAACGCTCGCGATCGGTATCTTCAATGCGAAGCAAAAATTGCCCGCCTTGTTGCTTGGCGATTAAATATGAATATAATGCTGTGCGTAAACCGCCCACATGCAAATAACCAGTTGGACTAGGAGCGAATCGAGTGCGAATAGACATATAGAAAAATAACAGAACAACAAATTAACTAAGAGCTAGGTGAAAATTTTTCTTGAGTTCCGCATGCCCGCGCACACGGGCATCTAGGAACGAAAGGAATATTTTCACCTAGCGCCAAACTTAGTATGCCGTGCGTCCAACAAATTTATCCCGTAAAACGAGCCATGGAAAAACAATTACGGCTCGCACAATTCGTCGAAATCGCCGCGGTTGGCGCACCAACCGATACATCCATTCTAACCCAAGATAACGCAAAAAACAAGGCGCGCGTTTTACTTTGCCAGAGATATAATCAAACGCCCCGCCTACGCCCATGGCGACCCGTACGCCAGGTAGTTGTGGGGCAGATTCCGCAATCCATTTTTCTTGTTTGCCCGCATCAAACGCCACAAAGAGTACCGCGGTGCCAGAAGCATTTATCTCGGCAATAATTTGCGCATTTTCGGTGGCGTCGTACTGCAGCTCTCCGGTTGGCAGTTCTGTAATTTGTGCGCCTTTGTTCATTCCAGATACCACTAGCCCAGGAATAGCACAGCTCAACCGCTCGGCCACTGCCCGCACCACCTCACTACTCCCCGACCCCAGCAAAAAAACACTCTTGCCTTCTTCGTGCGCCACTTTGCACACCTCCCACAAAAAATCCGTGCCCGTAATTCGGGAAACACCAGCAACCAACGCCAGCCCGCGGCCGTCGCACAGGTTCAAGCTCCCGCTATTCAAAACATTCTTAAAAATTACATCATGTTGCGCCTTCACCAACATCTCGGGATTGGGCGTAAAAATTGTCTTTAACCCACTCCCCCGCAAAAACCCGCGCACGCACTCCACCGCGTCAGCAATGCTCACCCAATCCACCCGTACTCCCAACACCGAAACAGTAGCACTCATATTATTTACACTTACTCCACAACCCCAATTGCCCTTCGCGCGCCACTCGCTCGGCCGCCCGAAAACGCGCCACATATTTTACATTCGGCGGAAAGGTTAATAAATGCGCGTATCCGTCCTGTACCAATTTTTCGTTGATCATCACATTGCCCACGTACACATACCGAAGCAGTCGCCCGTATTTGTCCCGGTTGGTAACATCATTTTCCAACCGCACAATTTTACCCTCCACCAACCCAGCGTTATACTCCGACGCCTCGTGCCCAAAACATTGCACTGGCTTACGCGGGTCTTTGGTTTCGGGAGTATCCATGCCAATATAGCGCACCGTTTCTCCGTTCTCGAGTTTGATAGTATCGCCATCCACCACCATGGCCACGCGAAATTCACCGTCCGGCAATGGTGTGGTGCTGGAAGTA
>CAYTMT010000013.1:0-17839 GCA_964439095.1 uncultured Gammaproteobacteria bacterium
GGCTTCAACCGCCCAATCGTACGTGGAAAAGGGATGCACTCGCGGATGTGCTCTGTGCCCGTTATCCAGCGCACCACGCGCTCTAAACCAATACCAAAGCCCGAATGCGGCACACTGCCATAACGGCGCAAATCAATATACCATTCATAATCTGCCTGGTTCAACCCCTCGGCTTGAATGCGCTCGGTCAACAAATTCACATCATCCTCACGCTGACTACCACCAATAATCTCTCCCCCACCATCGGTCGCGATCAAATCGTCGTTCAACACCCGGTCAGCATTTTCCGGGTCGCGCTTCATATAGAATGGTTTAATGCTCTTCGGCCATTTTTCGATAAACACCGGCACCTCACTGCCTTGGGTTAACAGCCCCTCGTCGTCATTACCCAAGTCTTCGCCGTGCTTAATATCCGATCCCATCTGATTTAATTTTACAATCGCCTCGTCATAGGTGTAGCGCGTAAACGGTTGATCCGCTTTTTTGAGTCGCTCCAAATCACGTTCCAAAATGGCCAATTCTGCTTGGCAATGATTCAAACAATAACGCACAATGTGGCGCACTAATCCTTCTTGTATGTTCAAATTACCTTCGTGCTCTACAAACGCCGCTTCCGCATCCATCATCCAAAACTCGGTGAGATGGCGCTTGGTTTTGCTTTTTTCGGCGCGAAACACGGGGCCAAAATCGTAACAACGACCCACCGAAGCAATCGCCGCTTCAATATACAACTGCCCGGACTGCGACAAGTATGCCGTGCCCAAATCAAAATATGGTACTGGAAACAGAGTGGTCGTGCCCTCACAAGCATTAGGCGTAAAAATCGGTGAATCAACTTTGATAAAATATTCCTGATGCAAGTATTCGTTGATGGCCGTAATCACCGCATCGCGCACGCGAAGTATCGCCCACTGGCGTTTGCTGCGTAACCACAAATGGCGATTGTCCATCAAAAAATCCGGACCATGATCTTTGAGCGCGATCGGATAATCCACCGCTTGTTGCACCACGCGCACATCGGTGGCTTGTAATTCAAACACATTTTCTTTTTTCGGATGCTTGGCCACTACCCCGGTAATCACTACCGAAGATTCTTGCGAGACTCGCTCCGCCGCTGCCCACGCTTCGGCACTGAGCGATTCTTTGGCCGCCACCACCTGCACAAATCCCGAGCCATCCCGAACTTCCAAAAAGGCAATCGGACCGCTCGATCGCTTGTTGTACAACCAACCAGAAAGAGTTACTGTCTGCCCTACTTTTTTTGATAAATCAGCAATAAAATCCATATAAATATAGCTAGTTTTGAGTAGGGGTAATATATCAATCTTTGGGGCAAAAGGCAAGCTTACCAGCAATTTTTTACCTCAAATTAGCCCAATCTACCAGCTGTTGTTCGGAGTGATATGTGGCAAAACGAAATACTGTTTCATGTATTTTTTTAGCTAATTCTAGGCCAATTTTTGCGTCGTTGATTGCTTGCCAGCTGTTACCGGCCAAAAGAGCTAAATATTTACGAACATCCTCGCTACCCCCCACCTCGGCCACAACAGCATCAAAACCAAGTAATTGAAAAAAATGTAACACAAAACTATCCAACAATAAAATATGTTGCGTTTCACTCTCGTTCAAAAATGAAAACCAGCTGAGAAGCAATTGAAAAATATGTTCGTCTGCCAACCCAGGTGACAAAAGCTTGTGACACAAAGCCACACTATACCCCGCCAAACGAATTTTGGTCAGGTCGAATCGAATGCGCGCGAACGCCTCGAGTGGTTGCACCGAACCAATATGAAACATGTCCTTGCCCGAAAGTAATTCCACGTCAACATAAAAAAACGGCTCCAGCGCCGCTGAATTTTTGCTGGTAATTTTTTTGACTCCGCGCGCGAGCGCCTCCACCTTGCCCTGCTCCGTCGTGTACAGCGAAATCATCTGATCAAATTCTCGCACATCCTGGCGAGCGAGTATGATGGCTTGCAGATTACTTTGTTAAAACTAATTTAACTTCTCCCGTGCCACATAATCCTCCAAAATAATCATGGCCGATTTTTCGTCACGGCTGGCGTCGCCTCCCATACGATCCGCTTGTTGCGAAGAAAATCGTTCATCATAAAAATCCACGGGGATACTAATGTTCTTTTGCAGATCATCACCAAACGCTTTTACCCGTGCCATGTTGGCGTTATCGCCACCGTTCAATCCTATCGGCAAACCAACCACTACTTTTTGAATTTTTTCCGTGACAATAACTTTAACCAAAGCCTGTATTTTTTGCTCCACTGTCTTTTCATTAATCACCCCAAACGGCAAAATAACCCCCATCCCCGTATCGGTCCACGCCAACCCAATATTTTTTGTCCCAAAATCGACAGCAAGGATGTTCATATTTTAATTAAGCAAGACAGAAATATGCTTTGGGCAAACTCGCGGAGCCACACGCGTCGCAGCGCGTGGCGAGCGGTAGGTGCGACTTGTTACAAAAACAAGTCGACACCGGTTGCCCGAGGCATTTTTCTGTCGGCTATTACAAAGAAGCCAACTCACTAGGCCGCCTGGTAACCACCACCGGCCCCTTTTTGGTTATCACCACCGTATGTTCAAAATGCGCACAAAGCGCTTTATCAATCATCTCAATAGTCCAGCCATCCTCTTTGGTATGCACCCGATATTCACTGTTCATCGAAATCATCGGCTCAATCGCAATCACCATACCCGGTTCAAGTTTTACTGACTCCAAACCTGGATCATAATAGTTCGGAATATGCGGGTCCTCATGCACTGCATGACCCACCCCGTGCCCTACCAAGTCACGCACAATACCATAACTTCCTTCGGACTTCACGTAGGCCTGCACCGCCTTGCCGATAGCTGCAATACTTGCTCCTGCCTCCGCCGCCGCTATTCCTTTTTCCAAAGCAATGCGTGTAACATCCAATAATTTTTTGGTGGCCGGAGCAATCGGCCCCACTGGCACCGTAATGGCCGTATCCGAAAATACACCACGTACACCTTTTTTACCCGCCGGCCATATCATACCAATATCAATACTTACAATATCCCCTTTTTTGAGCACCTTATCTTTGCGCGCAATACCATGCACCAATTCTTCGTTTACCGAAGCGCAAATCGTGCTCGGGAAAGCCGGGTCACTACTTCGAATACGATACCCCTTAAACGACGGCTTGCCACCCACCGCCAAAATTTTTTCTTCGGCCGCTTGGTCAATGTCCCACGTGGTAATTCCTGGCCTCACCATTGCTTGCAACTCATCCAAAATGATTCCCATCAAACGGCAATTTTCGGTAATAAGGCCAATGTCTTTTTTATTTTTAATTTTCATAGATGAACACTAAGATTGTTCAACAACTTTTTGAATCTCTTTAGCCACCACCTCAATCGTGGATGTACCATCAACATGACTAAGCCAACCCTGTGCCGCAAAAAACTCGGCGAGCGGTCTAACAGCAGCACTTCCTTGCGAGGCAATACGACCCGCAATTACTGCCGGTGTATCATCAGGGCGGGTTTCAATCACACCACCACACGCTTCACATACTGTACTATTTTTTGTGATTTCTGAAAAGGGAATAATCGCGGCGCAGGATCGGCACACTCGACGATGCAATAACCGCTCATGAGCCGCTTCATCCGAAAGTGCAATTTCAACAACTAGCACTTCTTCTTCTAATTTTTTATCATGAAAAAATTTGCTAAAATATTCGGCCTGCGCTTTGGTGCGTACCGCGCCATCAAGCACTACACCTTTTTTTTCTAACAACGCACGATCAATAGCCATCCCTACTAAATCAAAAATTATTTCATCTGGAACTAGTTGCCCCGCGAGCATCAAAGTCAACACGTTCTCTTCGGCAGGGCTATGTGCCCCCGTATTACGAATGGAACGCAAAATATCGCCCGTAGAAATATGGGAGAAATTATAACGATCAGCCAGCAATTTTGCCTGTGTCCCCTTGCCACTTCCTGGAGGGCCCAAAAGAATGATAATTTTTTTCATTTTTGGCTTGGTTAAGATAAAAACAGTATAACAAACAGTCGCACTCTTGACAAGGGGCTACCCAAACAAAAAAGCCCTCACATAAGGGCTTTTTTAGCTTTGAATTTATTTAGAATCGATCGTACTCATGCATGGTCAACTGTGCTTCCAACTGTTTAGCTGTTTCAATGGCCACAGCCACCACAATCAATAGCGACGTACCACCAATCTTAAGCGACTGCGAACCAACCACATCTTTTAACACCAAAGGAAGGACGGCAATTGCACCCAAGAACAAAGCACCAGTAAAATTAATACGCGTTACAATGTGCTGCAAATAACTGGAAGTTTCTTTGCCCGGACGAATACCAGGAATAAAACCACCTTGTTTTTGCAAATTTTCCGCAATCTTCTCTGGATGAAAAATTACCGCAGTATAGAAGTAAGTAAAACCGACTACAAGCAAGAAATAACTAAAACCGTAAAACCACTGATCTTGAAACAAACGAATAACGCCGTTAGCAAATGAAGCTACCCACACCGTGCGTGCTTGTACAAAAAACTGAGCAATCATGGGCGGGAACATAACCAATGAGATAGCGAAAATAATTGGAATCACACCAGCCATATTCACGCGCAGCGGCAAGTGATTGGATGAACCACCACCATATGAGTGATTGCCGCGCATCTGTTTGGCATAATGTACGGGAATATTACGCTGACCTTCGGTGATATACACTACTCCAACAATGGTAAGAATGCCAATTAAGGCAAACAGAACAAAGGTATAAAAATCGGCAGGAGTATAATTGGCCAGTGCCGTGCGAATCGCACTCGGCAACGATGCCACAATACCCGAAAAAATGAGGAGTGAGATACCATTCCCTACTTTACGTTCGGTAATCAATTCTCCCAACCACACTAAAAACAAGGTACCGGCGGTGATAGTGCACATTACCCCCACTAATTGGAACAAGCTTAATTCACCAATAATATTACGACCGCTTTGGCTCAGTAACTTGATCATGCCGTATGATTGTAAAAAAGCTAACGGCACCGTGAGCCACCGAGTATACATGTTAATTCGCTGCTGACCAGCTTCGCCTTCTTTACTCATTTCTTCCAAAGCCGGCACCACCATGGTGAGAAGCTGAAAAATAATCGAAGCGGTAATGTAGGGACCAACACCAAGCATGATGATGGAAAAATTCTGCATCGTACCACCCGAAAACACATTCATGAAACCCAAAAACTGATTTTGGTCAAAAATCCGACGTAGTCCTTCAGCGTTTACCCCAGGAACAGGAATGTGAGCAACAAGCCGAAAAACAATGAGTGCGCCAAGCACAAACAAAATGTTCTGACGGATTTCTTTAACACTCCACACGCGTTCAAGTTTTTCCCACATAGCAGAACCAGTTAATTATTGAATTGTTCCCCCAAGTTCTTTGATGCGAGCTGAAGCAGAAATGGTGGCAGCGATACCCACAACATTCAACTTTTTAGTAAGCTCTCCTTTAAGTACAATTTTAGCCTGACGGATACCTTTGGTAATAATACCAGCTGTTTTGAGTGCTGCCAAGTCAACTGTGGCACCTGTAGCAAATTTTTGTTCTAATTGACCCAAATATACTGTTGTTGGCTTTGTTTCAATAGCACGAAAGCCGCGCAATTTTGGAGTGGACTGCATCAAACGGCGAAAGCCTTTCAGCTTCAAACCGCGACTTCCACCCGAACGGGCAGTTTGGCCTTTTCCACCACGACCAGACATAGTACCATGTCCAGAAGCATTACCGCGACCAACTCTTTTTGGGCGGTGTTTGGCGCCTTCGTTCGGCGACAGGGTGTGTGGTCTGAGTGTCATACGGGTTTGGAATGAAGGAAATTATGAACTATTTATTTTTTAGTAGCTTTTTTTACTGCCGCCTTAGATACTTTTGCTGAAGAAGTAGCTACTTCTTCAGTTGCAGTTGTTTCTTCTTCATCATCAGCATCGCTAACAGCCTCTTCAGCAAGCACGCGTTTAGCGACAGCCACATTGCCTGGCATCTGTTTAAAACTGGCCAAAGCAGCAAAGGTTGCCTTAGCGATTACAATTTTATTTTTTGTTTTTGCTAAAATTTTTGCAGATACATTCGGCACACCAGCTAATTCGAGCACCGCCCGAACGGCACCACCAGCGATAATACCAGAACCTTTTGGCGCTGGTTTTAACATAACGCGAGCAGCTTTAAACTTCTGATAAACAGGGTGAGGAATTGTTTCATGTCGAATCGGAACCGTGATCATATTTTTCTTGGCTTGACGTACGGCTTTTTCTACACCTAATTGTACATCTTTACCTTTGGCCAAACCAAAACCTACTCGTCCTTGGCGATCACCAATAATAACACCGGCGCGAAAACTCATATGTTTTCCACCCTCGGTCACACGAGTTACGCGTGCCAAATCGAGAATGTACTGATCAAACGGAGATTTCTCTTCCGGGCGATTTCCTCGTCTTCGCATTGGTTTATTATTCATCATACGATCTCAAAATTAAAATTGCAAACCGCCGGCGCGAGCGCCTTCAGCGAGTGCAGCCACACGACCGTGATATTTATAACCACCACGATCAAATACTACTGCGGTAATTCCTTTGGCTTTGGCTTTTTCGGCCAACAACTGACCAAGCAAAAAACTCTGGCCAACTTTGCCCGATTTACCTTCAGCTTTCTTATCTTTTATTTCACCAGTCTTAACTGCACACAAAGTTTTTCGAGCGCCATCATCAATCAATTGTGCTACCATAGAACGAAGGCCTCGAAATACAGATAAGCGAGGACGCGCTGCTGAACCGATAAGCGTTGCCCGAACGCGCAAATGACGCACTGTACGGAGATTGTTTTTGGTTTTTTTGGTTAATCGTTTCATAACGTGTGTTCCTCAGTAAATTAAGAGGCGCTCTTCGCAGCAGTCTTACCTGCTTTGCGGCGAATAACTTCTTCTGCATATTTAATCCCTTTGCCTTTATACGGCTCTGGCTTACGAACAGAACGAATCTGAGCGGCAATTTCACCAACTACTTGCTTATCAAAACCTTCCACAGTGATCACGTTCTTTTCCACCGAAAACTTTACCCCTACTGGAGCCTGGACTAATACTGGGTGAGTATACCCAACTTCCAAATTAAGATCGTTTCCTTTCATGCTCACTTTATACCCTACTCCATTTACTTCCAACTGACGTTTAAATCCCTGAGTAACTCCAAGCAACATGTTCTCGACGATGCTAGAAAATGTTCCCCATAAAGCACGATCCTTGCCGTTATTTTCATCAACCACTTTGGTTTCAATGGCGTTCTCTTTTACCGACACGGTAACCCGTGGATGCAACTTCAAAGATAGCTCCCCTTTTGGGCCTTTAATTTTTAATTCATTCCCTTTCACCTCAACGGTTACTCCGGATGGAATCGGTCGTAATAGTTTTCCAATACGCGACATATGCGTGCGTTAAGGGTTATTTAGTATACCTCACAAATAAGTTCACCACCAACACCAGCTGCTCTGGCTTCCTGGTCGGTTAACAAACCATTTGGAGTAGAAAGAATTGCGAGTCCAAAACCGTTAAGTACTTTATGTACCTCGCTCTTTTTAACATAATGGCGATATCCAGGCTTGCTTACGCGTTTCAACTCTTGAATCGCTGGAGCGGCGTTGACATATTTAAGTACCACGCGCAAATTCGGCAGCTTTTCTTTGGTTGTTTCGACTTTTTCCACATACCCAGCTCGCACCAAAATTTCGGCGATGCGCAACTTTAAATTGGAATATGGGATGATCACCTCTTTTTTATGCACCCCGGATGCGTTCCGGATGCGGGTGAGCATGTCAGCGATTGGATCGGTCATCATAGTAGTATGGAATTTAACATTGGGAAGTTAGGGATTACCAGCTTGATTTTCTGATCCCGGGAATACGTCCATTGTTGGCCAATTCTCGGAAACAGATACGGCATAACCCAAAACGCTTAAAAAATCCGCGGCTTCGGCCACACTTCCAGCAACGACGCACAATGCGAGTAGAAAACTTTGGTTTGCGGTTTGATTTGGCGATTTGTGATTGAGTAGCCATACATTATTGAACAAAAGGAAATCCTAAATGAGTAAGGAGCGCGCGTCCTTGAGCTTCATTTTTTGCAGTAGTATTCACAATAATCTGCAAGCCATGAATTTTATCAATTTCGCCACTCTTAATTTCTGGAAAAGCAATATGTTCTTTGAACCCAATGGTGTAATTTCCTTTGCGATCAAAGCCGTGAGCAGAGATACCGCGAAAGTCACGAATACGAGGAAATGTTGCCACAATTAATTTTTCCAAAAAGTGATACATTTTTGGACCACGCAAAGTTACAGCCACGCCAATTTCTTGATTTTCACGAATCTTAAAGTTAGAAATGGCTTTTTTTGCTTTGGTACGCACCGGCTTCTGACCAGTGATGCGCGTCAATGTGCTCTCTACGTTTTCAATAAAGTGTGGCTCTTTTACAAAACGACCAATACCGGCGTTGAGAACAACCTTGGTGATGCGTGGTACTTCCATAACATTCGAAAGCTTCAACTCTTCTTTGAGTTTAGGCACGACCACTTCTTTATAATTTTGGTACAAATTCTTATTCATAAACGTTAGTCAATATACTCTTCATGTTTATGCGAAAATCGCTTCTTTACTCCACCTTCAATTTTGTAACCAACGCGCATAGGGCGATTGCTCTTGGCGGAAATAATCATCACTTTGCTCACATCAAGCGGAGCGGCGAGTTCTACTAACTGACCCTTTTCTCCCGCCTTGTGCGACTTCAAGTGTTTCTTCATGATGTTCTTTCCTTCTACTACAACTTTACCCAATTTTGGGAACACCTGAATTACCTTGCCAGTTTGGCCTCGGTTTTTTCCGCTTAAAATTTTTACCATGTCGTTCACTTTGATTTTCATATTGATGGAGATAGCAAGAAGGGTATTAAACCACTTCCGGTGCCAGAGAAATAATTTTTTGAAATCCCATCGTGCGCAATTCACGCGCGATTGGTCCGAAAATACGAGATCCTTTTGGCTCTTTAGTTTTACGGTCAATTACCACACCGGCGTTATCATCAAAACGAACATAGGTTCCGTCTGGTCGGCGCGTTTCTTTGTGAGTACGAACGACTACCACATGGACAACATCACTCTTTTTTACCAATCCATGAGGTACTGCTTCTTTGACAACACAGGTAATCACGTCGCCAATTCGGGCATACCGTTTCTTATAACCGCCGAGCACACGAATGCACTGAAATTTTTTGGCGCCGGTATTATCGGCTACGGTTAACATGGTGCGATGCTGAATCATATCGGTAGCATTATTTCTTGATAATTTCCACCAAGCGGTGGCGTTTGGTTTTTGAAATCGGACGGCATTCTACAAAACGAATTTTGTCGCCAACTTTTGCTTTACCTGCTTCGTCATGAACATGGTATTTCTTGCTCACTTTAAAAGTTTTGTGATACTTAATCACTGGCTTCTGACGAACCACGACCGCTACCAACGTTTTCTGCATACCGGTCGAAACAACAACCCCAGTAAAAGATCGCTCGGTCGCTGGAGCAACTACGGTCTTAGGAGCTGTAGCTTTTTTTGCAGTAGTTTTGGTTGTTGTTTTTTTCTTCTCCATACAATGGTGAATGACAGATAAATGATGGTCTGAGTAAAATTAGGCTCGTGCCAAAAGCAAATGAATACGAGCGATGGTTTTTTTCAAAAGTGCAACCTTGTGAACCTGCTTCAACTGACGGCTGTAAGCCTTAAAGCGAAGATCACGCACTTCATGTTCTTGTTCGGCCAACAAGTCAGCTAGCTCAGCCTTATTTTTTTGTTGCAGGTCTTTAAAATCCATATGCGTATTATAATTTTGTCACAAATTTTGTAGCTACACCAAATTTGTAGCCAGCCATTTTCATTCCTTCTTCCGCGGAAACTTTAGGAATACCAGAAATTTCAAACAATACAGTACCAGGCTTTACTACGGCGACGTAATGATCTGGAGAGCCTTTACCGCCTCCCATAGGAGTTTCATTACCTTTTTTGGTAACTGGCTTATCAGGAAACACGCGAATCCAAATTTTACCACCACGACGTACGTAACGTGTCAAAACCTTACGAGCAGACTCAATCTGACGACTGGTAATCCATCCGTAATCTTGAGCTTTAAGGCCAAATTCACCAAAAGCAACAAAGTTGGTACGCGTAGCCACACCTTGTTCGCGGCGACGACCCTTGTGCCATTTTCGGTGTTGTACTTTTTTGGGTAATAACATATGGGCTCCTCATCAATTATTTAACTTGTCGCTTTTCTTCCTGAACTTCGGTTTTCTTCTCAAACCGATCACGTCGTACAAAAGACTCACCACGATAAATCCATACCTTCACGCCAATTTTTCCGTACATAGTATGCGCTTCGGCTAAGGCATAGTCCACATCGCTGCGTAAGGTAATCAGAGACATTTTTCCCAGACTCAACACTTCGCGACGGGCAATTTCAGCACCATTCAAACGCCCAGACATGCTAATTTTTACCCCCTGAGCACCCGCAGCCATAACTCGTTCAATAGCCTGTTTCATCACGCGACGAAAAGGCAAGCGACGTTCAATATCCCCCACTGCCCCTTCAGCCACAATGCGTGCCGATAATGCCGGCTGCTTCACTGGCTGAATGTTCAATTTTACTTTCAAACCATATTGTAAAATTGATCGTTCAATTAGACGACGAAGTTCGTCCAAACCTTGGCCACTGCGACCAATAACCACACCCGGTTTAGCTGCAAGAATAGTGATGGTCATTTCTTTTGGATTACGCTCAATGCTAACTGCGTCAATCCCAGCATCCTTCAACTTTTTGTCGAGAAGGGTGCGAATGGTGGTTTCTTGGCGCAAAAATTGCGACAACAAATCTTTCTTAGCATACCAACGGGAATCCCATGGATAGAGAACCGGAGTGCGGTGAATTCGTGGATGAACTTTGTGTCCCATACAATAGGTAGTAAAAAATTACTTTTCTGCCGGTTTTTCTCCAGTAAGCGTCAGGAGAATGTGTGAGGTGCGCTCACGAACTGGGGTTGCCCGACCATGCGCTTTTGGCATCCAGCGTTTTAATACCGGTCCTCCATCAACCGTAATTTTAGCCACACGGAGAACCTCCAATGGGAGTTCTGCGTTATGTTTGGCATTGGCGATAGCAGAGTTGAGGAGTTTCAAAAGTGGGCGGGCCGCCTTTTTGTTCAATACTGACAATGTGCTAACGGCGGTAGTTGCTTTGCGTCCACGAATAAGATCGGCAACCAACCGAACCTTGCGAGGCCCCATGCGGAAAAATCTTAATTTTGCGGTAACTTCCTGCATATATATTATTTCTTAGCGGCTGGTTTAGCGGCTGGAGCAGGAGTTCCGGCAGTTGCCTTCACTTCTTGATCCTTGGCCATCTTACCACCATGGCGAACAAATTTTCGAGTAGGTGAAAACTCTCCTAGACGGTGACCAACCATGTTTTCATCAACATATACCGGAATAAAATCCTTACCATTGTGCACCTGGAATGTTACTCCAATCATTTCTGGAGCAATCACACAGGCACGCGACCACGTTTTAATAGGAGTCGCTTTGCCAGTGGCACGAATAGCCGCTACCTTTTTCAAGACGCGCGGATCGATATATGGACCTTTTTTAAGACTGCGAGACATACAAGAATGCTAGAAAACTTATACGCGTTTTCGGCGCGGGCTAATAATAAATTTGTTGCTCCATTTTTTTGGTTTGCGAGTAATCACACCGCGAGCAGATTTTCCGTAGATGGTTTGCGGACCGCGTTTTTGACCAATTGGGCTATGACCTTCACCACCACCATGCGGGTGATCTACTGGGTTCATATTTTTACCTTTTACAGTTGGTCGAATACCACGATGGCGACTGCGACCAGCTTTGCCCCAACGAATCAAACGGCGATCTGGATTACCAAGAATACCAACATTGGCGCGACATTCCTTAAGTATAGCACGTACCTCGCCAGAAGGAAGTTTAACTTTGGCAAATCGTCCTTCAGTACCAACCAGTTGAGCAGAAAGTCCAGCACCGCGCACCAATTGCCCACCTTTGCCTGGAGTTAATTCAATATTATAGATAAACATGCCAACTGGAATTTTTTCCAATGTCAATCGGTTACCTACTTTTGGATCAATGCTTTGAAAAGAAGAAACTACTGAGTCACCAACGTGTAAAGTTTCTGGAGCTAGCATATATGATTTTTCTCCATCAGCATACTCCACCAAAGCGATACGTGGGCCGCGATTAGGATCGTATTCAATGGCCAAAACTTTAGCAGGAACATCTAATTTTTCTTGGCGAAAATCAACCAAACGATAAAATTGTTTTGCACCACCACCATGATGGCGAACCGTAATCACACCCTGGTTGTTGCGACCAGCTTTCTTTTTGAGGATAGAAATAAGTGATTTTTCCGGTTTTGATTTGGTAATATCGGAAAAAGAATCGACGCTAGAGTTGCGACGTCCATCACTCGTTGGTTTGTACACTTTAATTGGCATATCAAGAATTCAAAAGCGTGATTA
This sequence comes from uncultured Gammaproteobacteria bacterium, assembly GCA_964439095.1. GTDB lineage: Bacteria > Patescibacteriota > Patescibacteriia > Magasanikbacterales > GWA2-37-8 > CAYTMT01. Next base: position 12,633 of record CAYTMT010000013.1, read on the forward strand.
AACCCCTTCGTGGAGCACCAAAGCCGTTCCTTTTGGCAAGGTGACAATGGCTTTTTTGTAATCAGATCGGCGTCCTGTTGACTTTCCAAAACGAATACGGCGACCTTGTACGATTGCAATGTTAACGGCTACCGGTTTCACTCCATAGACTTCTTCGATGGCCAACTTCACCGCAGCCTTGGTAGCTCCAAGTGCCACTGCAAACACATATCGGCTTCCCGCCTCTTCACGAGCAGTCTTTTCAGTAATGAGCGGACGAATCAAAACAGCGTTCGCGTTTAAATTACGACCGGCTTCTTTTGGTTTTACAACGGTCGCTTCTGCAGAAGAGCTCTGAGAAAGAGTGCGAGCCGGAAGCGATTTTTTTGGTTTTGACCAACGATCAAGTAATGCCATATATAAAAATTACGCTTTGTGTTCTGCAAAAACTTTTTCTAACATTTTTATCCCGTCGACACTGGTAATGATTGCGCTGTGATTAATCACTTCCATCACATTTACATCTTCAGCGCGCATAGTGGAGACGTTTTTCAAATTTTCAGTCATTCTCCGCACCGCATCATTCAAACCCGGAGTCAACACCAAATAGCTGCGTTGCTTTACTGGTAAATTTGCCAACAATTCAGCAAATACTTTTGTTTTTGGAGCAGAAAATTGAAAATCTTCCAATACAATTAAAGATTCGTTCTGAGCACGATCGGTCAAAGACATGCGGATTGCCAAACGACGAGTCTTTTTATTAATTTTTGTTTTGTAATTACGAATGGATAATGGTCCGAAGGTTACACCGCCACCTTTCCAAATTGGTGAACGAATAGAACCGTGACGAGCTCGACCAGTTCCTTTTTGAGCCCATGGCTTTCTGCCACCACCACGCACTTCTCCGCGATTCTTAGTGTCGGCCCAGGGTTCACGTTGATTGTTATTTTGTGCTACAAAAACTTCTTGAATCAAAGACTGACGCACGTCAACGCCAAACACTTCGTCAAGCAATTCAATCTCGCCGTGTTCCTTACCTCCTAATGTGTACAACTTAGTTTTCATACAAGGAAAATGCGGGGGTAAATTAATTTACAGCAGCGACTGCTTCGGCTGGGGTGGTTTCTACCACCTCTACCTCCGAAACGGGAGCAGTTTGATTCTTCTTCTGTACGGTCATTTTCCCCTCGCCAACAATAGTCACCAAAGAATTTCGTCCACCTGGAATTGCACCTTTGACAAAAATTTCGTTGGTTTCTGGATTAATAGCAATCACTTCTAAATTTTTTATCGTCACACGATCAGAACCCATATGACCGGCCATACGCATACCTTTGAATACACGCTGCACCCCACCTGCACCAATACTACCTGGGGCACGCAAGTTATCCTTGTGACCGTGCGAAGCAGGACCACCATGGAAACCGTGACGTTTTACTACACCAGCAAAACCTCGGCCTTTTGATTCTCCAATCACATCGACTTTTTCTCCGATAACAAAATTTGTCACCGTAACCAAGTCGCCACGTTCTGCTCCATCGATTGATTCCACCAAAACATCACGCAAAAAACTTACTGGCTCCAACCCCTTGAGATGACCAGCTTGTGGACGGCTAAGACGGAATGCTTTTTTTTCTCCAAATCCAATTTGGAGAGCAAGTTTTTGTTCTCCTGTTTTGGTCTTTACCTGTGTTACCTGGCAAGGACCAGCAGCGATTTTGGTAACGGGAATCAATTCACCTGTTTCCGAAAACACCTGCGTCATTTCAATTTTTTTACCCAAGATGCATTTCATAAAGGCACTTAACAAAAAACTAGAAGCAACGGCTTTTTACGCTATCGCCTCTAGCCTTTCTGAAATCAACTGAATGGCTAAATTAAGTTATTTGTTGTAAATGATACTGTTCTTGTTTCGTCTGCTTACATTCCCGCGTTCATGTTTTCCTGACTATCAAAATCTGTGGATCTTATGAACGTGGCTATGATGGCAATTGAAATACTGGCACTATTTTATCACGATACTTTTTTCTTGTCAAGAGGTTGATCCCCTTACATTTTTACCTCGATATCCACCCCTGATGGTAACGAGATGCTCATGAGCGCGTCCACACATTTTGCTGAAGCGTTGACAATGTCAATGAGTCGTTTATGCACCCGCATTTCATACTGTTCACGCGCATTTTTATGCACGAAAGTAGAGCGGTTTACGGTGAATTTTGTCTTTTCTGTTGGCAGAGGAACAGGGCCAATAACCTTGGCTTCATTCCGTTCTGCAGTTTCAATAATGGTCTTTGTGGCCTGGTCGATAATACGATTATCGTATCCCCGAATCTTAATACGAATCCGGTTGCCTGCTTCTTCCTTTTTTTGAATTGTCTGATGCGCAGTTGACATGGGGGTAATAAATAAAGACCCCAAAAGAACACAGCGAAAAGGGGGGAGACGACTCCCCCCTCACTCTTTTTTATTTAATAATTTTAGTTACAACACCAGCACCTACTGTGCGACCACCTTCACGAATAGCAAAGTTCATCTTATCTTCCAAAGCAACCGGAGCGATGAGTTTGATAGTAATGGTAACAGTGTCACCTGGCATAACCATTTCAGTACCGGCTGGCAATTCTACCTCACCAGTAACGTCAGTGGTGCGAATATAGAATTGTGGCTTATATCCCTTGAAAAATGGCTTGTGGCGACCACCTTCTTCTTTGCTAAGTACGTACACCTGAGCTTCAAACTCGGTGTGCGGAGTGATAGAACCCGGTTTGGCCAAAACCATACCACGTTCGATTTCCTCTTTCTTGGTACCGCGCAAAAGCAAACCTGCATTGTCGCCAGCTTGACCTTCTTTTAAGGTCTTGTTGAACATTTCAATACCGGTTACGATGGTTTTGGACACCTCTTCTTTCAAACCCACAATCGTAACTTCGTCGTTCACGTGGATCATACCGCGTTCGATACGACCAGTAACTACTGTGCCGCGACCTTCAATCGAGAACACATCTTCTACTGGCATCAAGAAAGGTTTATCAGTAGCGCGGGTAGGTTCTGGGATATATTCATCAACGGTCTTCATCAGGTCCAAAACTGGCTTGGAAGCAGCCTCATCGCTTGGGTTTTGTAAAGCAAGGAGAGCGGAACCGCGGATAATTGGAGTAGTATCACCAGGGAACTGATATTTGTTCAACAAATCACGAACTTCGGCTTCAACCAAGTCAATCAACTCTGGATCAGAAACCTGGTCAACTTTGTTCAAAAATACCACAATGTAAGGTACACCTACTTGACGAGCCAACAAAATGTGCTCGCGCGTCTGAGGCATAGGACCATCAGCAGCAGAAACTACCAAAATAGCACCATCCATCTGAGCGGCACCCGTGATCATGTTTTTTACATAGTCAGCGTGGCCTGGGCAGTCTACGTGTGCGTAGTGACGGTTGTTTGTTTCATATTCTACGTGAGCGGTGGAAATGGTAATACCACGAGCTTTGGATTCTGGAGCTTTGTCCAAATCAGCAACGCCTTTCTTTTGTGCAGTCATTCCATGGGCGCCGAGCACCTGGAGAATGGCGGCAGTAAGAGTAGTTTTACCATGGTCAACGTGACCAATAGTACCGATGTTAAGGTGTGGCTTTGAACGTAGAAATTCAGCCATACGATTAAAACGCTTTACACGGCACTGTCCCGAGTGGTCGGTACAGATTTTTGTCCAGCCGTTAATGTTGATATAAAAGTAATTACCTGCAGTTTTCCACTGCTGGCGTGCTCACTATAGCAAACAGATTGTTTTTTGGCAAGAGTAAAAGTTGTGGACAACCTGTGTTAAACTTACCTTTCTGGTTTCTACTCCACAGGCTCCAAATAAAACCGCTCTTCTTCACCATCATCTGGGACTTCCGACAAATCTTCTTCCCCCTCTGATTGTTCGGCCTGCATCACCTGACCAATACCGCTACTCAAAATATTTTCTGTCGCTACGTATTTGAGCTCAATATTATCGGGTTCCACCTCTTTTTCTACCTGCGTTTCTTCCGCAGCTTCTTCCCCCTCTTCGGCGAGTTCTTCTTCTGAATGGTCAATTTCGACGGCTTCTCCGGCTTGCCGAGAGCGCCAGTAGGACAGTTCACGATTGGCCCGCTCCACCATATCAGATTCATCAATATCTTTTTCTTGATGAGAATCATTCAGCAAAAATTCATACTCCCCCACGTCCATCATCACAAACACGGCATCGCTTTCTTTGTCCAGAATGACACACCGATCCCCCGTGCGACGAACAAGATCCAAAACACGATTAAGTTGGGCAGGCTGCATAAAATTAACTATTCAAAATTTCCTTAATATCTTGTTCTTCAATCGTTTCTTTCACCAACAACACCTCCACCATTTTTTCGAGCTTCGGACGATTGGCCACTACTGTTTCGCGTGCTCGACGCTCGGCTTCACCTACTAATTCACGAATTTCTCGATCAATTTCTTCGGCGATTTTTTCGCTATAATCTCGCTCTTCATGCATTTCGCGGCCTAAAAAAATAAGTTCCTGATGCTCGCCAAAGGTGCGCGGCCCGAGCGTGCTGCTCATGCCATAGCGCATCACCATATCACGCGCCAAGCGAGTGGCGCTACGAATATCACTCGAAGGCCCTGTGGAAAGTTGATCGTCTCCAAATATTAATTTTTCTACCACAAACCCACCCAGCATCATAGCTAAATCATCTTTAAACTGAGCAATAGTGTGATAGTGTTTGTCTTCAGACGGCATTTTAAGTGTATAACCGCCTGCTTGACCACGAGAAATAATAGAAACTTTGCGCACCGGATCGCAATTTGGTAACAAATGTCCAACCAAGGCATGACCTGCTTCATGATAGGCGGTCATTTTTTTGTCTTGTTCATTCATGATTCTATTTTTTCGCTCTGGCCCCAATAACACTTTTTCAATACTGGCCAAAACTTCGTCCTGACCAATTTCTTTTTTGTTCCGACGCACTGATAAAATTGCCGCTTCGTTGAGCAAGTTTGCCAAATCAGCACCAGAAAATCCAGGCGTTCGTTCGGCTAATTTTTGGATCGAAACTTCGGCCGAAAAAGGTTTTCCTTTGGCATGAACGGTCAAGATTTCTTTGCGATCACTAATGTCCGGCATATCAATAGTTACCCCACGATCAAAACGCCCCGGGCGAAGGAGTGCTGGATCAAGCACATCCGGACGATTCGTTGCCGCCATA
>CAYTMT010000014.1:0-16634 GCA_964439095.1 uncultured Gammaproteobacteria bacterium
TCCATAGCGACCGTCTCCTTGGCGGAGCGATCTGTCTCGTCGAACCAGGTTGCCAGGTCCCACTTTTCATGGATGGTCCAGGCCACTCCAACTACGACCCCGGAGCAGAAACTGAACCAGATGACCAGCGCCAGCATTCCGAGCGGGACGGTTTTCAGCTGGAGCACCCAGTCCATCCGGGCGCGGACGAGCGTCGGCTTGACGGTCTCGAGCACTCGAGAGAACCAAGCTCCGATCTGTGCGTCACTCATGGGCACTACCTCCGCGTACGAGTGAAAGAACCGGCCATGTTGCCACAACCGTGCTTCTCGACAGTGAGAAGCAATATCCCGAATTTGCACTCAGGATGTCGAAGTGTAGCACTTTTTCGAGCTTTTGTCAAGTATCAGGGTACAAAAAATAGGCTCAATCTACTATACATGAGTTAATCTGTTCGGGCAAAATGCCTGTAAAATAGCCTAGTTAAGCGCTTTTAGCATGTAGGTATCCTGCAAGCGGTAGCCCTGGTGGCGATAATAATCACGCACCCCAATACCCGAAATAACAGCAATATTTTGGTACCCGTGCTCTCGTGCAATTTTCTCAGCCGCCAGGAGCAATTTTTTGCCGAGACCCTTGTGCTGACTCGCGGATTTTTCTTGGTCGCCAATATTTACCAGCTGACCATAGGTGTGTAGTTCGCGCACAAATGCAGTATTCCGTAGTGCAGGAAAAAGCGCGTGGATTTCGGCCACTTTTTTTTCGGCGTCTTTGGGTGGTTCACGGTCAGGCAGTCGTAATCGCAAAAAAGCAAACACGGCCAAGCGATTCGCATCTTCAAAACTCAAAAAATATTCAGTCCCGCCAATCGTGTCGTACGTTTCCATAAACAGTTCCGGTTTTTCTTGGGCAACTTTTTTTTGCACTTCAATCGGTTGATGTCCAATTTCTCGACAGCGCAAACATAAGCAGGAATCGCCGCGTCGATTCAGTTCGCGCCCTAGCGCCTCGCGCAGGTTGGTGATAATATTTCCCGCTTCAATTTCGGTGGCCGGAATATCGCGAATCAAGCGCGAGATGCGACAGTAGCGCGGGGTGGATTTTTTCATGGCCAGGAGTGCCTCAAACAGATTTTTTTCACCGTACGGTTTATAGGTGCCGTTTTGAAACCAACCATAGAGCTCTGCACTTTTAACCACTGTGCACGGATAAATTTTTACCATATCCGGTTTGAGCCCGGGATCAGTAAAAATAGTTTGATACATCTCCACATCATGTGCGGGAGTGGTGCCGGGCAGGTCGGGCATAAAATGCAAGTCGGTTTTGAATCCGGCCGCGCGCAACAAAACCATGGCGCGGCGAAATTGTTCCACGGTGTGTCCACGTTTGATCAATTCCAAAATTTTGTCGTCAGGCGCTTGTAGTCCAAGTTCAATGCGCGTGCATCCTTGGTTGCGCATATACCAAATGGTTTTGGGAGAAATGGCGTCAGGTCGTGTTTCGAGGGTGACGCCAATAATGCGGTGCTCCGCTGTTTCGTTGTAGTCCTGTTCTATGCGCAACAATTTTTGCAGTTCTTCCAAACTTAAATCATCGTATTTTTTTAATTCCAAAGTAGGGGAGCGACGCGACAGGTTGTTGGCAGCGCGAAATGTTTCTAGAATAAACCAATATTGATATTTAATTGGATACGCATTCCAGGTGCCGCCCTTAACAATGAATTCGATTTTTTCCGTGGGGTGGCCGTTGCCCGTGAGCGCTTCCAGTCGCATCTTCATTTGCAAATAGGGGCTAAAATCCAACCGCAAGGCGCGAGCCGCTGCTGGCTCGGTGGCAATATAGCTTTTGGGCATGCGCACTTCGGTTGGACAGTACACGCATTTTCCGGGGCAGGTGTAGGGTTTGATGAGCGAGGTAACAATGGCCACGCCCGAAAGCGAGCGCACTGCTCGGCGCACCAGGATTTTTTCCAAAAATGGAATTGGTTCCACCTTGCCCTCTTTTCGCAGCGCGTGGTATGCTTTGAGGAGTTCGGTTTTGTTGGGCAGACTACTGGCGCCGAGACTGCTCCCTGCACTGCGGCAGAGATTAAAAAACTCCCCGTCGGTTTGCGGCGGGTTTTTACTGGCTAAAAATATAATATGGTCTGCAGGACTATTCATGTATATGCACTATAGCGCAAAACAACTCATTCGCAAAACGCGCGACGACTATAATCAGATTGCGCGGCATTTTGCAGCCACCCGCACCGAGCCGTGGGGTGAGCTTGAACAGTGTAAGTCATTTGTGCAAAATGGTCAATCGGTCTTGGATTGGGGCTGTGGAAGCGGGCGGCTGTTGTCGGTTTTTGCTGGAAAAAAGATAAAATACGTGGGACTCGATCAAAGCCGCGAACTAATTTGGATTGCCCGGCGCACCTATGCGGGTGAAATAAAAAATGGGCGAGCGCAATTTTTTTGCACCGGATCTCGGGCCAAGTATTTTCCACCTCGCACGTTTGCTGCTGCATTTTTGATTGCCTCATTTCATCATTTGCCCACGCCGCGGAGTCGCCTGGCACTTCTTCGTCATTTGTTTCAAGAATTAAAGCCAGGCGGCATTCTGTTTCTAACCGTTTGGAATCTGGAGAGTAAATGGGCCGAAGCCAAAAAATCAGCCTGGAAAGAAATTGCACTGAATGATTATTTGATTCCCTGGAAGAATGCTGTGGGAAACGTGGAGTGTGAACGCTACTATCATCATTTTTCAGAAGCGGAAATTACCAAATTGTTAGAAGCTGCTGGGTTTATTGTTGAGTCAGTTTGTTTTACTACAGGCACTTCAGTATTAGACAAAAAAAACGGGCGCAATCTGGTGATCGTCGCCCGTCGTTTTGCTGGTAAATAAAATTAAAACATGTTGAAATATCGGAGGAGCAAGAAAATGTAGAGTGGGTAGTGTGTTTGGAGGGTGGCAGGAATAATATTTTCTTGTGTTGAAAAGGAGAGGTATGTTTCTTCAGTGGCTGTAACCATTTTTTCCCAAGCATAATTGCTTTCAGCAGTAATTTTGTTTGCTTGCCCTGCTTCTATGAGCATATCTGGTTGGGCCAGTAGTCCTGCCAAACGGCTGCCAAGTGAAGAGACGTTGGTATTAAAAAACCAAAAGTTTGGATTGTTGATCAATTCTTTATTTTCTGGAATATCAGAAATGAGCACAGCGATACCGCGGGCCATTGCTTCAAGAATCGCCAGTGATAAGCCTTCAAATTCGGACGGCTGCACCAGGAGTAGAGCGTGGTCAAACAGGGCAGCCATTTCGTTGCCACTTTGCCAGTCAGTAAAGATGATACGGGGGCTATTTTTTGCTTGGGTGTGTAATTCGTCAACGTAATTATCGGTAAATGTACTCCCGCCAGCAATTACCAATTTGTAATTTTGCATAATGCTGGGGTAGAGACGTTCGGCCCGTTTCCAAGCTTCTATCAAATAGTGAATACCTTTATTTCCTACAAGTCTACTGGCGGCTAGGACATATTTTTTGTTTTCTAATCCCCATGTTTCCAGCACGTCGTTTGCCGTGGAGCATTTGGGTGTGGGGAGGCTATTTGGGATATAGGAGGTGTTTTTACCGTATTCGTTTAAACAATAGTTGTGGATTGTTTTAGAAACACTAATTGTTTGATGAGCAAAAGTGCAAGCCGCCACTTCGCCCAGGTGGAGTGCTAGACGAGCAATAAAGCCCCATTTTTGGTGGTAGCGGTCGATACCGTGGAAGGTGGTGATTACGCGGGTGTGAGGTGAAAAAAGACGGGGAATAAAACTAAGGAGTGCTGGTCCTACTCCATGAAAATGAATAACATCAACTTTGGTTCTGAGGGCGTGAAATAGAGCTGTAAAGCTATGAGTAATTGCATCTAGGTGTTTGGTTGAGATCCCCCAGGTATGCATAACTAAAACACCTGTTTGGGTGTTGAGAATTACGGGGGTGTAGTATTTTCGAGCATAAACGATTACCTGGTGCCCGTTTTTGGCCAAAGAGGTACTCAAATCAGCCACATGGCGTTCAATGCCGCCGTGGGCTGGTGGGAATCCTTTTTGTCCAATCATCGCTATTCGCATAGGCTATTCAAGAAATAACAACCAACTATAGCCTTTTTTGGTAATTTTGTCAAGGGGTAGACTTGTTAAAATTGGTTTGTGTTTGTTTTTTGCCTATAAATATGGGGAATTATTGACATTTTGTTATTAGTATGATATTTTGGCGACACCAACCTTGTTTCAAGGCTGGGTACCACTTCTCCTTCCGTGGGCATGGCCATGAGTCCCAAAGTTTTTCCGCACATCAAAGTTTGTGGGGCAAGAGAGCCATCGCAGGGGGTGGCTGGAGATCCTCCGGCTCACGCCCACATCTATCTTGGTCCTGGTCGCGCCCTTTCAACATCACTGCTTACCCGTACTGCGGCGCGGTACGAGGTGCAAGTCCTGGTGAAAGAGAAAGTCATCTCTTTTCAGGAAGGGCAGGCGCTTGAAGAGCAGATTGACACTCTGCCTATCGCGCCTACGGCTGGTGTCTTTTTCTCGAGCCTTTCCCGTGATCAACAGGAGCTCATTGTCCGCAACATTGGACAGCTGCTCAGCAACAAGGAGGATAGTCTCAGGGAACAACCAGAGATTCACCTGATCGAGGTGGTCGTCGGTAGCGCACCGCCGCCGCTTCACCAGAGCCCTCACAAGGTCGACAAGAAGAGTGATAAGCCTAACTAACTTATCGTTCCAACACAGCCCTGTTTTTTACCGCAAGGTATTAAGACGGGGCTTTTTATTTTTAGTGAAGTTCATTGCGCTTGGAGGTGTGGTAGGGTATACTGTGGGTATAAGAATCGGCGTTAGTTGTCAATTTAATTCAACAAAGGAACAGCTTCATAATTTGCTCGGCAAGTTAGGAAGTGAATTTCCTTGCGAAAGAAAATTCATATGGAAAATAACAAAAGCATAATGATCGTTGGGGCCATTTTGGCAGCAGGATTGGTGGCATCGGCAAGCATTGTATCGGCGACACTTTTTAAAATGAAAAAGCTCGATCAATCTATTAGTGTTACCGGCTCGACCCAAAAAACAGTAATGTCTGATATTGTTAAATGGCGTTCTAGTTTTTCGCGCACCGTTTCGCCCGATGGTTTGGCCAACGGATATGCGCTTATGAAAAAAGACAACGATGTGGTGCAAAAATATTTATTAAATAATAAGATATTGGCGACCGAACTCACGGTGAATCCGGTGTTTTTGACTACCAACTATAACTACAATAATGGCAACCAATCACTCACCGGCTATACCCTTACCGAGCGTTTGGAAGTACAATCCACCGATCTCAAAAAAATCACTGACCTCGAAAAGAAAATTGGTGAACAGCTTTCACAACAAGGAGTGGTGTTTGCTAATGAGAGTGAAGAATTCTATTACAGCAAATTTGCCGATCTCAAAGTGAGCATGTTGGCTGATGCCACCAAAAACGCCAAAGAACGTGCCCAGCAAATTGCCGAAAGTGACGGACTCAGTGTGGGCCATATTACCTCAGCTGCCATGGGTGTGTTTCAAGTAACTGCTGTTAACTCGGTGGATGTATCCGACTATGGTTCCTACGATACGTCAGTACAAGAGAAACAGGTAACTGCAGTGGTTCGAGCATCGTTTTTAGTTCAATAATTTTTTATTCGTATGGCGCGTGAAGAGCGAAAGGTAGTGCTTCATCAGGGGGTGTACAAAACCACAGCCACGGTGTCGGAAGCCGTGTTTATGATTACTGGCATGACTATTGGGGCAGGAGTGTTGGGTTTGCCTTATGTTATTTCTCGCGTAGGGATTCTGGCTGGGTTGGTGTACATTTTTATGCTCGGGGTGGTGATGTTATTCTTGAATTTGATGGTGGGTGAAATTACGGTTCGAACAGGGGAGAGCCTACAAATTCCCGGACTCGCTGGTCGTTATTTAGGAAAAACGGCCAAGCGGGTGTTGTCATTCACTATTATTTTGAGTGGCTATGGTACATTGCTGGCCTATATTATTGGTGAAGGCCGATCGCTCTCTGCTCTGTTTGGTGGCGATCCGCGCATGTGGAGTGTGATTTTTTGGACTATTGGGAGTGTATTTGTGTGGTTGGGATTACAGACGGTAAAATCAGTGGCTAAAGTTTTGAGCCTTATCGTTATGTCCATTATTGTGGGGCTCTCGATTTATTTATTGCCACATGTTTCCTGGACAAATGTTACTGCCCCCACCAACTGGATTAATATTTTTTTGCCGTATGGCGTTATTTTGTTTGCTCTCCACGCTACGCCCGCAGTAATTGAAGCTCACGCGCTTCTACCGCGTAGCCAAAAACATTTTAAGCGCGCGCTTATTTTGGGCACCATGATTCCGATTGTTATTTATATGTTTTTTTCTTTTGCGGTTGTTGGGGTAATGGGCCTACAAACCACCGAAGTGGCTACGATTGGTTTGGGGCAGCGATTTGGTTCGTATATTGCTATTCTGGCCAATTTGTTTGCTATTCTGGCAATGGGCACGGGATTTTTTGGATTTGGTGTGGCGTTGAAGCAGGTGTTTATGTGGGATCATAAATGGAGCCGAATGGCTGCTGAACTTGGAGTGGTAGTGCCGCCATTATTGATTTTTGCCTTTGGTATCACCAGTTTTGTGGCGGTGCTCGACACCGTTGGTGGTTTGTTTATTGGAGTAGAAGCACTCGCCTTGTTGCTTATTTTCTTGCGCGCTCGCGCCGTGGGTGATTTGCCAGCTACACGCTACAAATTGCATTTGCTCTGGATATTTTTACCCGCAGTAGGAGTAGTATTCACCCTTGCCACCACCTTTAGTGTGCTCAAAATTATTGGTGCAGTATGAAACGTTTGGTTGTGGTCACTTGTGTTGTCGGGAGTATTTTGTTTTTAGCCAACACTGCTGTGGCGGCGGAGTTCCGTAATCCGCTTCCCCAAAAAAGTTGGGCACAGTACGGAGTGAATCCATGGCTTCTTGATACCGACAACGACGGCTATGCCGATGATTGGGAAGTGAAGCAAGGGTTTTGCCCTACCAATCCAACCGCGGTGCATATTGGCACTCCAGAATGCGTGAAAGGTATTTTTGATTTAAAAAAAGGTACCTATATCCCATCGTCCTCAGGACGATCGCTTTTGCCTCCGGAAATAAAACAAGCGGGAAATTGTGCGGAATTGGATCGTGTGGTCAGAAATATGGTTGACTATTCCGACCAGCAAAGATATTACGAAGATAATTTTGTGCCATCAAGCACAGTGTGGATTGAAGGAAATATCTTGGCCAGGGTAGAACGTGGAGTGAAAACGCGCGTGGTGCTGTACGATATTCGCAATCGAACTCGTCCGCGTTTGCTCCGTACCGTGGAGGTGGAGGGTGTTTTTGCTGCGGCCAAAATTGTAAATAATTATTTATACCTGTTTACATTTCGTCCTGTCGCCACTGTTGTCAGTAATAACCAAACAATTTCTTCATGCCGCCAAGTAAGTTATGTTTCTCCGCTCTCATCCGGTGCGGGTGCACATGGTTTTACTACCATCACCACGGTTTCTTTGCTCAATGGAAAAATGAGTCAGCAGTCATTTTTGGGTATTGATGTAGGCGGTGGTCAACTTGTCCATTTTTCAGGGTCAAGCGCCTATGTGGTTGGGCGTCAGTTTGCTGCCGCGACAGAAAAAGAGTTTACACTCGCTACTCGTTTTGATTTTAGCGGTCCGCTGGTCCACGTCGGTGCAGTGCAGCAATTGCCCGGGTTACTCATGAGTTCAGGAGCGGTAGTGGTAACCGAACAAAATATTTTTGTAGCTACCAACGAACAAAAAATAATTAATCGATACGGAACAAAAGATATTCGTAATTGGTTTTTTGTGTTGGACAAAGATCTGACCAAGCGCGGATGGAATCAAGGATTTGCTCCAGGCGATCTGCCGTTGGCGCTTAAAAAATCTGGGAACATAGTGGTAGTGCGACTAGATCACGCGGGAGAACGCTGGCTACCATTTGATGTCGCCTCTCCGTTTAATCCCACGCCGCGCGGTTTGGTGGTGTTGGCGCACAACAGTACCATGCTATCCGAATTATGGTCGCCTGATTATTTGGTAACCGCGCATGATATTATTGTTACCTCTTCAGCACTGCAAACACCAGCCGCTTTAGAATTCTACGGGTTGCGCGAGAGTGAGCGAACACGGTTATGGAACAAAGAATTGAGCGATGCTGAAATCTATCTGCGTGCGGAGGTGCCTTTTCTTTTTTCTCCAACTAAAAAAATTATTTTACTTCCGATGGAGTCATTTTCGGCCAGCTCAACCGTTGGTGTTTTTTCGGGATATGTGGTCTATGGGTCTTCTCCCGTTTCTGGTTTTGTGTTCAAAGGAAAAGTGGGGCAGCGCGTTGCCGGTGGCTATTTGCCGGTGACTGATTATCATGCCGTAATTGGGGGTGAAATGCTCTACTTGGTATCGAACAATAAGTTGTCTGTTTATCGGTTAGATAATCTGTCAGTAGTATCCGAGGTGCTCTTGCCAAAAAAATAGAGAAAAGATACAATAAAAATAATCTATCTTGCAATGGTGTTCGTTGTTGGTTGGTTCTATTGTTTTTTGGTCGGTAGAAACAATTACTGCTCAACAACGTCCTTCTTCCATTGCACTTATTTATTAAGTGTTTTTTGTTATGGCAAAAAAGTATATTTTTACTTCGGAATCAGTAACCGAAGGACATCCAGATAAAGTTTGTGATCAAATTTCTGACGCAGTGCTTGATGCGCTTATCGCACAAGATCCGCGTTCACGTGTGGCGGTTGAATCGTTTACTACCACTGGCTTGGTAGTTGTCGGCGGCGAAGTGTCCACTCGTGGTTACGTTGATGTGCAGAAACTTACTCGCGAGGTGCTAGAAAATATTGGCTACACCGATGCAGCTTATGGTATTGATGCTGAACACGCTGGGGTGTTGGTTTCCATCCACGAACAATCGCCCGATATTGCACAAGGCGTGAATCAAGTGGCGATAGAAGAGCAGGGTGCTGGCGATCAAGGACTTATGTTCGGCTATGCCTGCAACGAAACTCCGGAGCTTATGCCTCTTCCCATCATCTTGGCGCACAGACTTGCACAACGGCTCTCTGAGGTACGAAAAAACGGTACGCTGCCCTACCTGCGCCCTGATGGAAAATCACAAGTGGCGGTGGAATATGAGGGTGGAAAACCGGTGGGTTTGGCTAATGTGGTTATTTCGGCGCAACATCACGACACAATTGCTACCGAAATGCTTCGCCAAGACATTGAGCGCGAAGTAATTCGTCCGGTGTGTGGGGCGTATTTGCGTCCGGACACACAATTTTTTATTAACATGACTGGGAGGTTTGTGGTGGGTGGGCCACAAGGAGATACTGGTTTAACTGGCCGCAAGATTATAGTGGATACCTATGGCGGTATGGGCCGACATGGTGGCGGTTGTTTTTCGGGCAAAGATCCAAGCAAGGTAGATCGCTCTGGCGCCTACATGGCCCGCTATGTGGCTAAAAATATTGTGGCTGCGGGATTGGCCACACGTGCTGAAGTGCAGGTGGCCTATGTGATTGGTCGTGCTGAGCCAACCAGTGTTCATGTAGATACCTTTGGTACTGGTTCAGTGAGTGATGAGCAGATCGCCGTAGCTGTAGCTAAAGTTTTTGATTTTCGTCCTGGAAAAATTATAGAACAATTAAATTTATTACGACCTATCTATCGCACTACCGCTGCCTATGGCCATTTTGGTCGTCCTGAATTTCCGTGGGAACAAACGAATCGTGTCGCAGAGCTCAAAGCGGCTATTTAACGTTGGCGCCTTTTTTGGCGCCTAAATCTTCATTGGGTAAAACATTAAAGACTGTTCCTTGGCTGAGGGCAAAATTTTTCCCTGCCCAAGTGTCAGTGCCGGAAAAATTTGTCCCCAGAATAAGAGGGACAGTTTTTCCTATTTGCGAAGCAGTTGGAGTAATTGAAACCTCTACATACAAACGCGCTTGGTTTTGAGCGGGAATTTTTTCGGCTTCCCACGCAAGCGTTCGGTCGCTAGTGCTATACGTTACTTTGTTGCCCAACGTTACACTTTGTTTGCCAGTTGGTTCCACGTCTGGTGCTAGGTGCAACAAAAAACGTGCTCCAGAAATTTCATTAGTGGAGTTGGAAATGGTAGCGATGAGCCAGTACTTGGTAATTTTGCCAACCTGTGGTGGCAATGGACCGCGGCCAATCTGGTCGCCTTCATCTGTGTAATAGCGCGGTGCAAGTATTAGTTGTAAATCAGTGGCCAAAGGAATAACGGCGGCAGTGGCTGGAGCGCGATATTCCACTCCAGAAATTTGTGGAAACGTGGCCACGAGAGTGGGGGTTACAGTCAGCTTTGTTTGTGTGGGTAGATCGGCCACAAAATGGTCTTGGAGTTTAAGGATGACAGTAAATTCATCACTCGTCCCTGAGGTTGGGTGGAGCAAAAGAGTGCGTTCACGAGCTGTAATCACTATTTTATTGTTCTCTACTTTTAAATTATTTTCTTTGGCTGTCTCCGCCAGGTCAATCATGTGGTTCGAGTCCGAAATTTCGATAGTCGCTTTTTCGGGAATAATTTCACCATCATTTTTCCAGACAATGGTGAGCGGGATAGTTCCACCCACTTCTGCAAAACGAGTGGACGAAGCAAAAGCCGCCGAGATAGCAAACGATGGAGTCACCAGGTGGATTGGTTGTTCTTGGTGGGTTTGGGTCAACGCATTTTGGTTAATAAAAACTAGCGGGGTAATGGCGACAGTTGAGGAAGAGTTTTGTGGTGAAAAAATAGTAGTCCCTGTAACAGTTTTTTGTTCGTGGGCAGCTAGAGTGATTTTTGCATTCGTGAGTTGTTTTTCTAATTCCGGCGGAGTGGCTTTGAACTGTAGTGGCAACAAAGAGACGTTTGATTTGTTGGTGAGCGTCAAACGAAACGGAGTGGGGGAGTTGGGGAATGTGGTGGACGTAATTTCAAAAGTAGTGGTGAGCGCACTATCTGTCACAAAAGGAAAAAATGAACTTATTTTTTGTTCTGAAAAACCACTTTCGGCAATGGTGTAGGAAAGCGTGGCGCTGATGGGGGGAATAGGCCGCGAAAGATCAGTCCACAATATTCCTGGCACCACCAATTTACCCTGCGCTCCTGGCAAAAGTTTACCAATCAAAAATTGATTATTTTCCAAAATCGCTCGGGAGGAAGTGTTTGTTTGGTCAGCTATAAATCCGGGAGGCAGGTGGAAGTGTAGAACACTATTGGTGAGCGTGTAGTGGGTGGTGTTGTGGTAGGTGACAGTGAAGGCTGTTTCATTACCGCTGGCCAGTCGTTCGTTTCCGAGTGAGATAGACAATGTGAGGTTGTCGGCAATGCCAGGCTTCCACAAGAAAAAATAGGTAGTCACGCCAAACAAGAATATGGTGCAGGCGATCAGGAACATGTCAAACACAAAAATCTTGCGCGCGTGCTGATATACGCCTTCGTAGCGAAGGTGGTAGTGGTTCTTAAAAAAATCAATTATTTTCTGGACCATAGCTTCTGTATTATACGGTTCATTGTGGGGTGGCGTCAATCAAAAACACCTCGCCTTAGAGCGGGGTGTTTTTTGGTTTTTCTTCTTCGGGTTGGTCTGGTTTGCGGGCGATGTTTTTTGGGTTGGGGGAGTAGAGTGGGTTTTTGATTTTCCATTGCTCCACATATTGCCCAATGCCTTTTTTTTGCAATTTGTTTTTTACCGTAGTGTGGCGCTGTGACCATTTGACCAAGCTTTCAAAGTTGAGCTTGTATCGGCCAGCCACCACCGCGTAGGTAACCTCTTGAGCTGCGATAGCTCGACGAATGGTTTGGGAGTTAACCCCAAACAACCGAGCTGCTTCCGACACTGAAACACGGATAAGTTCTTTGTTTCCTGGATCGTCAGCTGGTTTTTTGATTGGTTCCATAGTGTTTGTATACACAAGTATACACAAATATTACCACAAAACCACTCTTTTGTCAATAGCAGGGGGGTAACGATGTTCTGGAACTACTAAAGTTTGTATACACAAGTGTATACAAATACTGTTATTCACCTGGCTCTCCACCTACCATTCCTGCGCAGACGGGAATCCAGGACTTTGCCATATACCACCGCATATTCCCGTCTGCGCAGGAATATGCGGTAAAAAAGGCGAGGATGATAAAAACGTGGTTTTCTTTCGTTTGACCAATCGGATTATTGACTTTTTACCCTTTTTCCTGGTATTATATGGGTGTTACAAGGTGCCCGGGCTGTGAAGGGAACGGCGGGTATGATAGGGGGGGTGTAACACTTTTTTGTTTCTTACGTCTACTTTAATGTCTGCGCTCACTGAACAACTATCCGAAAAGCTTCTCTTGTTCCAAGTCCGCGTCCATAAAGATCCTGAGGCTTTTGCCAAACTCTACGATCGTTACGTAAACCGTATCTATCGGTTTGTGTACTTTAAGGTCGGGAGACAGGAAGACGCGGAAGACATAGCATCCGAAGTTTTTTTGAAAGCGTGGAATTACATTCGCGACCATCGCGAAGTCAAAAGCTTTAGCGGTCTCCTGTATCGAGTCGCTCGCAACGCCATTATCGATTTCTATCGGGCCAACAAATCTCACCCTGAAACTATTTCCACTTCACCAGGGGAAGACAACGAAGAATTCGATATTGCTGACCCTAAATCCTTTGCCTGGTTCGAAGAGATTCATGCCCAGGTGGAGGCCAAAGCAGTCCTTGCTGCCCTTAAAAAATTAAAACAAGAATATCAAGAGGTAATCACTCTCCGTTACGTCGACGAGCTGAATGTGGGAGAGATTGCCGAAATAACTGGCAAGAGCAGTGTGGCAGTACGTGTTACTTTGTTCCGGGCCACTAAAAAGTTACAAGAAATTTTAAAATAGTTTGAATCTTTGACTATGTCGCAAGACATTATCAAACAACTCAAATCGTTGCGCCGTGGTGCTGCTACCCCTCGATCAGAATGGGTGGTAGATACACGTGCGCAATTGATGCGTCAAATTAAAAACACGGTGAGCGAAAAAGCTTCACCGGTTTTGCTAGAAAATTTATGGGCTTCTTTGTCCGTACTGCTCCCTGAGCGTATGGTGTTTGATTTTGTTCGTCCAGTAGCAATTCTTCTCATTGTGGCCATGGTAGGTACGAGTGGTTGGGTAGCCACAGTGGATGCTTCCTATGAATCTATTCCAGGTGATTGGTTGTACCCAGCCAAGCGCATCACCGAGCGCACTCAAGTTGCTGCAGCAGTAATGTTGGGTGATAAAAAATCTGAAACCAAATTACATACTGAATTTGCCAAACGCCGCGCTTCAGAAGCTAAAAAAGTTATTGCTAGTACCAATCCAGCAACACGCGCCCGCGCTCTTGAAGCGGTGAGTGATTTAAAGAAAGAAATCAACAGCGTCAACACTCAGCTCGATAACATCAAAGACGCGTCCGCCAGTAAAGATGTGGCGGAAATTGTCAAAAATGTACAACAGAACAGCACCGAAATTAAAGATGTATTGAAAGAAGTAAAAACCAGCTTGCAAACTGGAACCACCACCACCGAAGTAGACAAAACTCTCAACCGCGAGATTACAGATGTTAAAGATTTGGTAAAAGATACCCAGGTAAAAGCTGTAGAAGTAATGGTAGAGAAACATGTTGGTGGGGACATAGCAGTTACCAAAGAAGATGTGCGCGATTCAATTCAAACAACGCTCCAGTCTGTAACTAGTGAAACAACCGAATCAAAACAAAACGTGGATAATATTAAAACCATTGTGGACACGGTAAAAACTGAAGTAAAAGATTTTTCGGAAGATCAAAAAAAACAACAGAGTGCTCCAACCACCACCACCGTTCAGTTGGCAGCCCAAATTGCCACCGCTGCCAGCGATGCCAAAGCCGCTGCTATCAAAACTGAAGCAGCCACCACCGAGGTAGGCAAACGCGTAACCGAAGCCGAAAAATTTGTAGTGAGTGGTGATCTAACCAAAGCGATTGGCAAAATCAAAGAAGCTACCGAAGCGGCCAAAGAAGTGGATAAAATAAAAGATGACACCATTGAAAAAGTACAAACGGTATTGCCGATTGTGCCAGTGATTAAAGACATTGGAATTACCACTTCCACACCAGTTATTGTGGCCGTAGTAACAACCACACCTTCTGTTCCGTCTACTTCAATATCTACCACTCTCCCAGTGGTAGTTCCGCCACCAACCATTACGGTAACAGTTTCAGGAACTAAAAAATAACCTTGCCATTCCCAGTGTGCCCACCACTTCGGTGGGCATTGTGGGGAGGGTAAAAGTTCGTTAAAAAGATCTTTGCCAAAGGCCGAGGGTCCATAAGGACTCGTAAAGATCGTTGTATCTCGCGCGAGCGAGAATTACTTCCATTCTGGGCGATGCATGAGTTATCTCACGTACGCGCACCAGGTGGGAGCTATAATCTATTTATTATGAACAATGTATTAAAATTAGGTAAAAAGGTACTTACCTACAGTGTGGTGACTTCCACCATGTTGTGGTCAGTTGGCGTAGCTGCCTTGGTACCGGCCGTAGCTCAGGCTGCTGGTCAGTGCCCAGACGGTCTTGTAGCCGGTGACATGGTAAAGGTTGCAACCAGTCCGGTAATTTACGGATTGGACAACAACATGAAGGTTTCTTCCTTCATCAACAACAGTGTTACCACTATTAGTGGAAAAAAATACAATTTCAGCGCTTTGAAATCTTGGAACGCTGATGAGAGCTATAACGGCGTTAAAACCGTTACCTATGCTTGCATCGAGCAACTTGGTTTGTCCCAAAAATATATTGGTGCACGCCCAGGTTCCGGAATCTTTGCTCACCCAATCACTGGTGAATGGTATGTAACATTGCCAGGTCGCGAGGGTCGCAAGATCTCTATGGAAGCTGCAAAAGCTCTCTATGGAGCAAGTGTTGTCGCTGCCACTCCTTCTGTCGCTGAATTCGGCGGAATGTTTGACAAAACAGACGGCGCTATGTTGACAAATGCAGTAGCACACCCAGGTATGTTCGTTAAGAAAGATACCAAAGTGTACTATGTAACTGCAAACAACATGTTGAAAGAGGTTACGGATTCTGGCTTGAGCGCTAACCGCGTAAAAGCTGCTTACATCCGCTCCTTGCCAGCATCTGCAGTTGGATTGTCAATGGATTCTGGTTCCATCACTGCTTACGACTCCATGCTTGGAGATCGTTCACAGAGTGGTGTAACACCAGTACCCCCAACACCTAACCCAACCGTTTCTGGTGCTCTTACCGTTTCTTTGGCAAGCAGCAACCCAGCAAGCAATGACGTTCCTTCAAACACTTCTGTTGAAATGCTTAAATTGCAATTGACAGCAAGCAACGAAAGCGACGTTAATGTTAACGGTTTGAAATTGTCTGCCTACGGACTTGGAACTGCTTCCGAAATTGACAGCGTTACCGTTTACAACAATGGTTTGCGCTATGGCAATTCTCGCGATATCGATTCCAACAAAGTAGCTACTATTAACTTTACTAACCCGTTGGTTGTAAAGAAAGGTACAAGCGAAATGGTTACCGTAAAGGCGACCCTTACTGGTACAGGCAAGTACGCTCTTGGTTTGGCTGCAGCTGCTGACGTAGTAGCTTCTGCTTCAATCGGAGGTTCTTTCCCAGTAGTAGGCAACACCCAGAGCGGTGTTAGCGTAGCTGTTGCTCAATTGACTTTGGACGAAGATGGTTCGTTGGCTTCCGTTAAACTTGGTGATACCCAAGCTACTTTGGCCAAATTCAAAATTGACAACAACAATGTAAATGATGCTACTTTTAGTTCCATCATTTTGAAGCGTGATTCTGCCAGCACAGCATCTGATGACGACTTTGAAAACTTGAAGTTGTACTTGGACGGCTCTGTTATCGCCACTGGCGGTCGCTTGTCAGGACGCTATGTCAGCTTTACTCTTTCCAGCCCAATTACCATTCTTAAGAATGCAACTAAGCGGTTTGTAGTAAAAGGTGACGCCATTAGCGGAGCAGGAAAAGCTCTCACTTTGCTTTTGGACAGCACAGTAGACGTTGGTGCAATGGATACTCATTTCCAATACCCAGCTGCTATCGTTAATAACTTCAACACTGGATACTCAGTTAGCGTAGATGCTGGTGCAGTTTCCATCGAAAAAGTTAATGCTGCCATCACCAAATTAAAGAAAGACAGCAACGATGTTGACTTTGGTACTTTCAAAGTAACTGTTAACAGTGGTAAGAGCGCTGAACTCTCAACCCTTAAGTTAACTCTTGCTTCTACCAATGACGCAGCCGGTGCTTCTTTGGAGAACGTAGAAGTGTTCGTGAAGAACACCAACACTGTGTATGACTTAACGTCTTCCACTGGTAATGGTGTTTACAAGAACACCAGCATGGGTCTCATTTTGAACAGCGGTGTAACCTACGAAATGCAGGTTCGCGCTGACATAAAGAGCGCTGCTGCTTCTGGTGCTGATTACGCTGTTTCAATCGCCAATGCCACAACTGACTTTGTGTTGAAAGAAACTGGTAATGACACCACTATCTCCGACATTACTCCAAACTCAG
>CAYTMT010000015.1:0-15900 GCA_964439095.1 uncultured Gammaproteobacteria bacterium
AATCCAAGTAAATTACTGTGTCAGCGTTTTCTAATTTGCTTTGGGCAGCTGGGTGGATAAATCCCTCCACAATCCACTTATCTTTTATAATTACCTCTTCCAATTTTTGTGCAACTATTTTTTCGTCAACCTCTTGCCAATTTTTATCCCAAACAAACTCGTCGTAATGGGTAGCGGGGATCTTCAATAAATTGGCCAATTTATTGGCCAACCTAGTTTTACCGGTTCCGCTTATTCCGATGATGAGTATTTTGTTCATTTTTATATCAATGACGATACTTACTCTTCCTTCGCCGTTAGATGTATTAATTCTGGTGGGATTTTTCTCACTTGAATTGTTTTTCCGCCGTTTATCACAATTTTTACCAATCTATGTAATCCATCTAGTGTAAGCCACTTGCCGTTCTTGTTTTTCATAATATCAATCGGAAAAGAGGTATTGGCAGATTGAATTTTGTCCCAATGCATTTGATATTTTTTAGGATCAGCCATTACTTCGTTGGGTGTTATAACAATATTTCCATCAGCGTCTTCCCAAAAAGGTATATCCAAAATCCAAAGCAACTCATTTATATTCATCTCCTCTGCTGGCACCTTCAAGGCCCATAATTTTTCATTATCCCGCCAAAAAGGAAGATCGAACGCGTGTTCCGTATGTCGGGGGTCAACGTAAATTTCTTTCTGATAATTTATAAGTTTTTCTAAATCCTGTCTCGGTTCGGTAGCTTCCGGATAATAGTAGATATCACCCAATCTGCGTTCAATTGAATAAATATCCAAACGTTTGTCCAAATTTTTAAAATCAAACAATTCTGGGTAATAATCTTTATACCACTCCATTAAATTTTTGTAATCATCGTCCACGATATATTTTTCCGATTCTTCCGAAGCGTACTTTTTGGGGAAAGACACCGTTCTCCTAATAATATCTAGAGCATAATCAATAGACGCGATTTCTGTTCTTTCAAAATCCAGCATGCCGACAATTTTAGCGTCATGAACTAAAAAGTTGTCAAAGTGAACATCCCAATAGGTTAACGCCATCTCTTGTTCTTTTAACACGTCCTTATTTTTATTTAGATATTGTCGTATTTTATACATTACATCTAAAGACAGTATCTGTTTTTCTGCAATTTTGTCCAACCAATCATTGATTCTATTATTAATATTATCTTCCCAACCAACATTCACATCGATATTAAATTTTTGAGCAAAGTCCACATAGCTAATGCTATTGATTTCCTTTAACATTCCACAAATTTGCTTGATGATATTTTTTCTCTGAGTGTCATCATACAAATGCCATTGGGTGTATAAATTTTCACCGGCGATTTTTTGATAAATAATAAAGTGCCGATCCAAAAACTTCTTTGAGGTGTCAAAAGCAATTACCTTCGGTGCGGGGACAATATCCTTAAACAATTTACAGAGATAGACTTCTTTTCCTAAATTTATTTCATCTTCGGTTGATTTACAAACTTTTAAAATATACTTATCGTCCACCGAATAAACATCATTAGAGAAACCGACATTTAGTTTTTGAACGAACTTAACCACCCCCAAGTTTAATTGGTTAAAAATTTGCTTAATCAAATTATCATCTAGAACCGACTGTTGATCTGGCATAACTTATGAATTATATAGATATTTTAGCAGTTATGAGCCAAAAAGTAAACTTGGCGATATTAGTTACCAACTTGCGTTTTTTTGGCCAATCTGTCATAAATTCACTTTTAAACAGTTTCCAGAGTTTGAGAGAGTTGCATATAGTTTTTGGCTAATCTTAGCCAAGTTATCCACAGGTGCCATTTGACAACTAATGCTCACAAGATTAAAATTTGAAGTGAGCACGATCTTTGAAATGAGCGTATGACAAAAGAGCAGTCTTACACCAGATTAATTTCGGGTGGTGGACGGTGTTTTGTAATTGGTCATCCGCTTTATATATAATTTCTATTCCAATTTCAAAACACTATCCGTCATCGGGTAGTGTTTTATTTTTAACTTTGTATTCATATGAATACCGAGAACCTACAAGTCCACTATGTAGAAGTGGACGAACTAAAACCCCTGGAATACAACCCGCGGGTCTGGAACAAAGATGCCATTGAGCATCTAAAAGAAAGCGTGAGACGCTACGGGCTGGTCGATCCGCTCGTGGTAAACAGCGCACCCAACCGCAAGAACTTTGTGATTGGTGGTAATTTCCGTTTATCCGTGGCCAAAGAACTCGGCCTGGCCAAAGTGCCAGTGGTATACATTCAAATTGAGAATGAACAGAAAGAGAAAGAATTGTGCATCCGTTTGAATAAGAATACCGGCGAATTTGACTTTGATTTGCTTGCCAAGTTCGATGAGTCGTTTTTAGCCGACCTCGGATTTAACAGCGAGGAATTGGACAAAATCTTTGACATTGAAACCGACCCGGAAGTATTCGACTTGGATAAAGAGCTCAAAAAGTTGGACATTAAAAACATTGAAATGAAAACTGGGCAGGTATGGCAATTAGGCGATTCCAAAATGATGATCGGCGACTCCACAGTTGAAGCAGATATGCTTAAACTGTTTGGTGATGATCGCGCAGATATGTGTCTAACTGACCCACCATACATTTTGGATTATCTAAAAGGTAAAAAGAAACACGGCAAAGCCACTGATGGGTTTGGGTTGAAACGCGACCGCAAATACATTGGCACGGATGTTTTACCCGACAACTTCACCGAACTTTGGATGGCAAACATCAATAAAATCCAAAAGCCAGATTTTTCCATTATCATCTATGAGAACTGGAAAAACATTCGCACCATTTGGAGCGAGATGGAGAAATACTATCGGGTGAAGAACATGATCGTCTGGCACCTACCCAATCGCACCCAAGGGTTTGCTGGTAAATACAAGTTCTTCTCCAAGCACGACATCGCCATGGTCGGTGTGTCGGAAGATCACAACGAGGAGTTGAATATGGCCAGCGAGGATGAACTACTGCAAAACGAATACGAAACCGCTCTCTACGCCATATCCGGCAAACCACAGTGGGAGTCATACCAAAAGGGCAAAAAGTATGCTCCGACAGATTTCATTGAATACAAAGCGGCCGATGAAAAAAGTTCGGGGCAAGGAATTATATTTGGCACCAAGCCCATTGAGATCCTTATTCCCTACATCAAGGTGCTCACCAAACGCAACGACCTAATTGTCGAGCCGTTCGGCGGTAGCGGCAGTACGCTGATTGCCTCCACCAAAATGCGCCGGCGTTGTTACCTGATGGAAAAGTGTCCAATTTATGCGGAGGTCATTCGCAATCGCTGGGAAAAACTAACCGGCCTTAAAGCCCGACTCTTAACCGATTAACCATATGGAAACCGAATATAAATTCACCGACAATGCGGATAAAAAGTTGGCTTTAATAGAGGAGATTAAAAAGGTGCCAATCATTCGTTCTGCCTGTTCACGGATTGGGATTCCTCACTCTACTTTTTATCGCTGGAAAGAAGCCGACCCTGAGTTCAACAAGGCGGTCGAGGAAGCCGGTACCGTTGGTGTCGGCTTAGTCAACGACATGTGTGAAGCACAATTAATCAGCGCCATTAGGGATAAAAACTTAAGGGCAATTGAAATGTGGCTTCGCGCCCATCATCGTAGTTATTCTTCCAAGGTCGAACTAAGCGGGAAAGTTGAGGTGGATGCCAATGAGCCCTTGTCCCCTGAACAGCAGAAGTTAATTAGTCAGGCATTACAACTGGCCGGGCTTGCCCCTCAAACTTCCACCGCACCGGACAACGAAGAAATGCCAAACATATGACAGACATTATTCAATCGGGGTTCAACCCCACGCCGGAGTTGGTGGGTAAAATTATGGTTGACCACCAGGTACGGCGTGAAGTGGCCAGAAACAGCCATGCTTGGTTTTTTGCCATGTATTTTAGCCATTACATCACTTACGCCACAGCACCGTTTCAAAAGGAGATGTTTGACCTAACCCAAGATGACGGTAACAACATGTTATGCGTCGTGGCCTTTCGCGGGAGTGGCAAGTCAACCATCTTTAGTTTGTCCTACCCCATTTGGTCGGTGGTAGGAAAACCACAGAAAAAGTTCGTAG
Source organism: uncultured Gammaproteobacteria bacterium (assembly GCA_964439095.1). Taxonomy (GTDB): domain Bacteria; phylum Patescibacteriota; class Patescibacteriia; order Magasanikbacterales; family GWA2-37-8; genus CAYTMT01. The sequence continues at coordinate 4,103 of CAYTMT010000015.1, forward strand.
TACTACTCTCTCAAACCATGGAGCAAGCCAAACAGCAGTTGCGAAACATCCGCGAGGAGTTGGAACACAATAGTTTGTTACGGCGCGACTTGGGACCGTTCCGCGAAGAAAATGACGGTTGGCGATCATCTTCTTTGGTTATACCCAAATATAATGCTCGTATTATGGCCGCATCGAGCGAACAAAGTATTCGCGGCATTAAACACAACCAGCATCGGCCAGATTTAATCATTCTGGACGATGTGGAAGATATTAATTCCACCAAGACCAAGGAAGGACGAGATAAAACCTACCAATGGGTTACGGGCGATGTAATTCCCTTGGGCGACAAAAATACCAAGCGAGTAATCATTGGCAACCTGCTACACGAGGATAGTTTAATTATGCGGGTGAAAAAGAATATTGAGGACAAGAGAATTGATGGCGTGTTTCGTTCGTACCCGCTATTAGACTACAACGATCAGATATTGTGGCCAGGTAAATACTCCACCATGGATGATGTGGAAAAAGAACACAAAACTATTGGCGATGAGATCTCTTGGCAACGAGAGTATCTGCTCCACATTGTCTATGACAAAGGTCGAGTGGTATTGCCCGAGTATATTAAATACTTTACGGCCGAACAGCATCCCGACCCATATGACGAAGCATTGAATTACCGACTGACTTTAATCAGTGTTGATCCGGCGATTTCAGAAAAGGAAACGGCTGACAAAACCTCGGTATTAGTGGGCAGATTGTTTGGCTACGAGGATAAGTGGAAGTTGTATATTTATCCGATTGAGATTAACGAACGGATGCCGTTCCCGACGCTCATTAAACGATTGCTAGCGCTATATTCCAAAGCATCGCACGAGGGCAATCTGGACACCAAGATACTGATTGAAAATGTCGGTTTCCAGGCCGCTATCGCTCAACAGCTAAAAACCAACGGCTGTAATGTTGAAGCCGTATCTTTGGGTAGTCAGGATAAATTCGCGCGGTTGCAAGCCACCACCTCGTTGATGTTAGACGGAAGGGTTTTGTTTTTGAATGTCGGATTACAGGATTTGGTTACCCAGCTCGTTAATTTCGGAGTGGAACGATACGACGACCTAGCCGACGCTTATTCATTAATGGTTAATTATGTGGCCCATTTAGATCACGAGGAACCGTTCTACGGAATGGCCGTTCCTTTCAGTCGACGTGCTTTTTATGGGCCAAGCATAAGTGACAGCAGATAAGTCAAAATTTATTCTTAATCTAATAATTTTATGCCAAATCCAATCCCAAGAGAAAAATTGCTCGGTATCATTCAAAAAGGTGCTGAGAATCACAGACGAAGCCAAGACCCATTTTATGACAGCTATAACCACAGCTGGTGGGATAAAAAACCGAACGATGGCTGGCCTGATTGGGTCCACGCGGATATGCAAAGACCGGCGATAGAGATATCTCCCAGCGGTGTGGTACGGAGGGTGAATTGATGGATTTTGATAGGCCGGGAGTTATCTATAGTTTATCTACTCCTCGGTCTGGACTCCCTAGGGGGTTGGCGTCATTAATGTTGTTGTAAGTAATACAAAACATATGATGATAAAAACCAATCCCCAGGGGGCGACTCCAAAGCCCAAGGTAAAGTACTGCCTTTACGCGCGCAAATCGACCGAATCTGACGAACAGCAGGCCCTCTCCATTGAATCACAGGTCAAGGAGATGACGGCGATGGCCGAGCGTGACGGGCTCATAATCCGAGGCATAAAACGCGAAAGTCATTCGGCCAAGGATGTTGGCGAACGCCCGGTATTCAATGAGTTGTTAACGGAGATAAAGGATGGGAAATATAACGGCATCATTTGCTGGCATCCGGATCGTATCAGTAGAAACGCTGGCGATTTGGGCAAGGTGGTGGACTTAATGGATCAAGGACTGCTGGCGGAAATCCGAACATACAGTCAAACCTTCACTAACAATCCCAATGAAAAATTCCTGTTCATGATTTTAGGTAGCCAGGCCAAGTTGGAAAACGATACTAAGAGCATAAACATCAAGCGCGGATTGAGGGCAAGAGTGGAAATGGGTTTGTGGCCAGTCTGTGCGCCGACCGGATACTTAAACGAAAAACGCACCGACAGACCATGCCATGTAATAGTTGATCCGGAACGAGCCCCAGTGATGAAACAAATATTTGAAAAAATTGGAAACGAGGGCTGGAGTGGACGCAAGGTGTTTGACTGGCTGAAAAATGACATTAATTTCAAAACTAAAAACGGTAAATATTTATCTCTCGGCAATTTATATCTTCTCATCAAAAACTCCTTTTACTACGGAGTTTTTGAATACCCGAGAGGTGGCGGTAATTGGTACACTGGTGTGCATGAGCCGCTTATTACCAAAGAATTATTTGAAAGGGTACAACAGCAAATTAAGTCACAAGAGATAGACAAATCCAATTGTAAGGAATTCGCCTTCACGCGACTGATTAAATGCGGACACTGCGGATCGGGTATCACCGCCGATGAAAAATTCAAGGCGTTAAAAGACGGCGGTTTCAACCGCCATGTTTATTATATCTGCACCAAGAGTCGAGATAAGAACTGCCAGTGTCCGCCAATAAACGAAACCGACTTAACCGAACAAATTCTAAATTTGGTGGAGAAAATAAGTTTGGATAAGTTGGGCATGAAAGAAAAACTATCATACGAGATTGATCGGTACAGCAAGTTCAGAAGCATGGTGCTGGGCCTAGATGGAAAGGAGGTGGAAAAACAAAAAACTGTAGATATGAAAAATTACGCAAAATATACCCTTAAGGAAGGCAGTATATTGGAAAAACGCGAACTGTTAGCGAACCTAAAAAGCCGACTAACCATAAAAGACAAGGTACTGGCATTAGCGGAGTAGTTCTTTACAATTGAGCCGAAATTTAGTATATTATTAATGCGAAGTCACAATTAATTGTCCGAAGATTATAATCTTCGTTGATTTGCCGTATGCGCGCAGGATCGGGCACTCCGACCAAAGCACATGCGGCGTCTTCGGACACCTATTGTGACTTCGCAGGTCGGGTGTCCGTTTTTGTATACGCAAAAACCCTCGGCCTATCTATGTAATAATTTAAACATATGATGGCCATCATTTTAGTTCTTATTATCATGTTCGTAATACCAGTGATATGGCTAATCGGCATGATAAAACCAACTTTGCTCAAACCAATATTGCAAAGTAAGACAAATCGAAAATGGATAACTGTGTTCTGCATATTAGCAGTAATAGTGAGTTTCGTTGCGCTTTGTGTAGTTGCGGCATTTGATCCTAATTTATCTAAAAAAGCTGAGAACCAAAAAACGAATGTTGGGTTAGGCAATACACCAACAATGAAGCCGGCGGAGCAACCTCAAACCAAACCCCAAGCCACTGCAGTCAATTATACAATCGTCGCAACGGAAGATTTAAGCCACCGTGCGCTTGGCGGAAATAATTTAAGTGATTACAGCACGGGAGAGTTGACACAATTGCCAATGGATAAAAAGATGAGTTATAAAGTAGTGGTAGCACCAACTATTAAAACCGAACAGGTGAAGTCGACTGTTGACGCTATTATTCAAAATATCACTGGCAAAGACAAAAATATAGACGAAATTATTTTGAACATATATTCCGACAATGATTCAATTAGCGGAATGTATGATGTTGCGAACGCCATTTGGGCTCCACAAGGCGAACTGGGCCATGTCAACGCTGATATAGCCAGCAGTAATGATCGTGATGCTTACAAAACGACAATAACCATTAAGGAAAATTTGGAAGAATATTTAGCACAAAAAAGTAAGAGCGAGGATAAGTTTGGATTGAGCGAAGCACAGAGACGCCAATTCTTCAAAGACATCGTTGCGGCTGAAGCTCGCGCACGAAAAGAAGCTGACAATAGATATTCAAGCGATACCCTTGCGGGTATGGCTAAAAATCAAAATGAGTATTATCGTTTAGCTGACATCTACCGTGGACAGGTGATGAAAAAATATGGGGTAAATAAGGATCAGGAAGCAGCAATAGTTGGTGAAGCGTTCAAGGAAAATTGGCCCATGGATTAGAGCTCCAAACAGTAAACGCCCTAAATTGGGCGTTTACTGTTTGTTTACTAGGGTATAATATACTATTGCAACCTTTTATCACTTTCTGCCGTTATATTATTACAGTAGAGCAATAAAGCATTTAATTATGAATACCGGGGACGAAAAAAGTCAGATCATCAAGGCGCAACAAGACAAAAAAGAGTTTACTCCTATATATTTGGAGTACTATCCGCAAATTTTAGGTTTTGCAATCAAGCGCACAAATAATGTGCAGGTGGCCGAGGACATTACATCGAATGTCTTTTTAAAAGCGGTAAAATTTATAAAAAGATTCAAATGTACTGAGATGGGTATTTCTCCATGGTTATTTAAAATTGCGGTCAACGAGATTAATGATTTTTACAGAAAAAAACAATGTGTTTCGCTGGACAGATTGATGGAAGATGAAAATTTTGAGCCATCTAATTTTGGCGATTATGGTTCAGAAGCAAAGAAATTGCAAGAACAAATTGACAATGATATTAAAGGTAATTTATTAAGAAATGAATTGCGGAAATTGTCACCTAAATATCAAGATGTTATATCTTTGCGATATTTTGAAAATAAAACAATTGAAGAAATCTGTTTAATATTAGACAAAAAAGAAGGTACGGTTAAATCGTTACTGAGTCGGGGTTTGCATAAATTAAAAAAAAACTTTGAACCAAGGCAAATAGGCGGGACAGTGCAACCTTTTATCAAAAATAGCGTTATATTATTAGAGCTAAGTTAAAACATATATGGAAATCAGCGAGCTCGAACAAATTTTAAGGGATTCAAAACTTCCGGAAGTTGAGACTCCCTTACATAAACAGGTTTTAGAATCATTCCTTTTTAGGGAAGAGCCGGTGAAAATAATTAGCGATAGACAAGACAGTCGTCCTATTAATTTTAGCCTAATTATACCATGCCCAGCCTTCTCAAGTGATGATTCCTTAATTAATAATTTTAATTTCACTTCTTATGTCTCTAGTTATTAATGTAACTACCCCGGAGGGAATAGTATTGGCCGCAGACAGTCGTCAAAGTTATCGTAATCAATTAGGCGCAGCCAGAATCGGAAGCGATAACGCGTCTAAATTATTTCAGGTCAATGATAGGATGGCCATTGCCGCTACAGGCTTGGCATTTCTGCCAGAAAATGGAATGATGAAAAATATAAGTAAATATATTGAACAATTCAGAAAAAATGAAGACACAGAAAAGTTGTCAGTTAGAGAGGTGGCAGAAAAAATTTCTAAATATTTTAGTAATATTTATAAGGTTGAAGAACAAATAAAAGCAATTACTAATCAAATAGAGCGGGATATTGCTTCAAATGGTGGTAAAATAGTTAAAACTGAGATAAAAAATAATGTAATTTTGGCTCAAGTTGAAGATAAAAATGGAAAGCAAGCCACATTAAATGCCATGCTCGAACCATTAAATTTTCTCTTGGCCGGATTTAATAAAAATTACGAATCGCATGAGGTATATACTTGTAGAATACCTGGCCAGATTGAAATGAAAAGAAATAGCAAAAAATCAGGTAAAGAGTATGGGGCTTCATGGGAAGGTCAAAACGACGTTGCCTCGAGAATTGTATTAGGATTTGATGGTAGAATAGGGAAAATTAAATTTGTGCAGGAAGCGGCTCAAAAATACGGGCAAGATGAAATCAATAAACAACTACGTAATTTAGAATACGCGATACAGTGGGGTACCATGACAATGCAAGACGCGATAGATTTCTGCGTGCTCATTATCAAAACCACATCTGCCATTCAAAGATTCTCTGATGGTATTATAGCCGAACCCGGTGCTATACCTGGCGTAGGTGGAGCAGTTGATGTTGCGGTTATTTTGCCAGATAAAGGTTTTACGTGGATAAAGAAAAAAGAGCTAACACCGGGTGATGCTTGCGCGTAAAAAATTAATTAACACATAAACCAAAAACACCGTCACTGGTGTTTTTGATGTGTCTCGGTTACTAACGACCAATCGCTACGGAGTCTACCTGCTCGGTCGTGAGAAACCGCTCACTACATGGTGCTCTCGACAGGAATCGAACCTGTATTTCCAGCTTCGGAGGCTAGCGTCCTATCCGTTGAACGACGAAAGCATTATAGGCGAACTAAATTTTTTACTCTCCGCAAGAGTTGATATACCCTATACTTTTGTGGCTGTAAAATCAAGTCCCAGGTGCCAGGGTGAACTACGACACTTCCACCAAAACCCAACTTAAATTGAGTAATACCCGCATAAGAATGTCGGGGATCAAAATGATACTCACTCGAACTATCGCCTTTTCTTTTGGGAGCAATTCCAAAAAAATCATACCGTGTACAACCTGCTTTTTTTCCCATACAAATTCCCTGCCACTGCACCAAACCCGGAGCTTTTAGCTGACGGGCCCGATAATCCGAAGCGCCATAGAGGTAGGTACATACACCCCCAAAATACACAAACACCGCAGTGGTAATTGCCTGATTATCATAATATGCGATCAACTGCCGAGAAATTGGTGACGCCAACACATGGCGATAATGGGAACGTTCATGGGAACGAAACCCATCGCGGTCTGCAGTTGCTTGGGTCAATTTCCAAAATAATTCTTCATTCTTTTCTTCTCGAATTTCTATTCCTTTCTTTTCAGCCAAATGAATATTATACCGAGTTTTCTGATGCATGGCTGCCAGTAAATCAGCTTCGCTTAAATTCAAATCAAGCACGGTGGTGGTGCTGGGATTCAAGTCTTTAGTTCGCACCATTTTTTTTACAACCTGCTTCTGATCACCAGGCTCCACTCGGGCAAACACTAATTTTTTCTCGTTAAATAAAACACCATAAATATCCTGAATCTGTTTGGTAGAAAGTTCTGCAGAAAAAATAGGCCCTTGAGGACTTAAAACCGAACACCAGCCAAATGGAAGGCTTTGTTCTACGCTATTTCCAAGAGCAACAATCACTCCATCCTGCTCTATCACCCAACGACTGATCGGCTTTCCCTCGGCTCGCAAAATCTCGCCCCATTCCCAACTTTGAGTAAAACAAAATGGGTTGGTGGTGCTCACAAACTGATTCCAAGCGCTTGGATTATCTGCTGAACGAATTACAAAATTCATAGGAAGTATCCTGATTGTAACGAAAAATTCCAAAACAAGCAACCATACCAAAAGAAAATATAAAAAAGTGGATAACTTTTGATGCTTACGCGTTTACATCACTATATTTTTATGTTATAACAAAAATCAGTTCTACAGTGCTCCCCATCAACAAAAAACAACGGAGGGTTCGTTGGAAGAGATCGCACAAAAAGCCAACCAGTGCGTGTACGCCGCGTTCCGTGGCGATGACGTCAAGAGATTCGCCCCAGACCAGTTGACCACCTTGGCACAAGCAGCACTCCCCCTTGGCCACATCACGGTCACGGTGCGGATCATCGGTGAAAGCCACTGCCTGTTTGTGGAAGACTACCATGGGCACACCCTGTTTGCCGAGATCCTGGCCTGCAAAGAGCTCAGCGACATCGGCATGGAAGAACCGGGGACGTACATCCGACTCCTTGGCAACCCCCGCTTCACGGTTGTGTTGGAACAAGAGCACGGAATTTCGACCGAGACGCGAGTCGGAATCAAGAGAGAACGAGCGAGCTGTCGGTCTATCGCCAAAAAGATCTTGGCGTGCCCCGAAGGGCCCTGGCAAGCAACCAGCCTGGTGTGGGCTTTCCCTTTCAAAGGAAAAGCTCCACGCACAATCGTGGCCGTACGAGCGCTCGTTACAGAGCACTCGACCACCGTCTACCTACACTCGCTCCACGAGTACTACAGCCCGGACAACGGGCTGACTACTCCTTTGGTGAGCGAAACTACGCTCACCATCAACAGCCGCAAGGTTGCCTAGCGCCCCACTCAAAGGGGACATTGTTTTAGAGGGGGGGGTCGGGCAAATACCTGTCACAGGTTTTCCCGCCCCCCCCCACCACTCTTGCCAAAATGTGTAAATAGTTGTATACTGACGTTATACAGCTTATTTTTTTAAAATATTATTTACCCCTCTAACCCCTCACTATGGGACTTCCCGGCCATCGTCGTACATCATCACACAAACATCGTCGTGCTGCGCATTTTGCCCTCATCCCAGCTTCTATCTCCAAAGATAAAGAAGGCAATGTTCAGCTTCCTCACCGTGTAAACCCCACCACCGGTATGTACAAAGGCCGTCAGGTGGTAGACGTAGCCAAACGAGCTCGTCGTGCCCTCAAACGCAAACAAAAGACTTCCTAAAAATTTTTACGCTCTATGTCCAATCGCCATCTTGCTCGAAGCATCGCTATGCAATCACTCTTCGAGTGGGATTTTCGCGGACGCCCCAGCGCCGCTCTTCCGGCAATTATTGATCACAACGTAGCCGAATTTGGCGCCGGCATTGGAGAAGAAACTGATTTTTCTCGTTCGCTGGTTGATGGAGTAATCGATCATCTTCCGGAAATTGACGCTATTATCACTGAGTACGCCCCTGATTGGCCGGTTGACCAAATAATGACTATTGACCGCAACATTATTCGTCTCGGAGTGTTTGAACTCAAATTTAGCGACACTCCTCCCAAAGTAGCTATTAACGAAGCAATTGAATTAGCTAAGAACTTTGGCGGCCCTTCTTCTGGAAAATTTGTAAACGGCGTTCTTGGATCACTCTTCAAAACAATGTTCCCTGAAGGATCGCCTTCTACCAGCACCCCACCCTATGCAGCACCCAGTGTTTGAACTTCCAGAAGTGTCCGAACGCAATTTTCCGGCGCTTGAAGAAAAAATAAATATCCATTTTAAACATCCTGAATATTTGGTGCAAGCATTTGTGCACCGTTCTTTCCTGAACGAACACCGATCGTTTCCCCTTAACCACAACGAACGGTTGGAATTTCTTGGTGATGCGGTAGTAGAACTTATTGTTACTGAATTTTTGTTTAACGAATACGGCAACCCCGAAGGCGAACTCACCAACTGGCGCGCTGCGTTGGTAAATGCTAAAATGTTGGCCAGTATTGCCTACGAAATGAAAGTTGAACAATATTTGTTCTTGAGTCAGGGCGAAGCGCGTGACGTTGGCACCAAAGCCCGTGACTACATTATGGCCAACTTGTTTGAGGCGATCATTGGTGCTATTTATCTGGACCAAGGCTACGCAGTTACGGAGCAATTTATCTTGCGCTGGGTGATTGCTAAACTTCCTTTCGTGCTCGAAAACGGTCTCTACATGGACGCCAAAAGTCGTTTTCAAGAATCAGCCCAAGAGTTAGTTGGTATTACCCCAACATACCGGGTACTTGACGAACAGGGGCCTGATCATGATAAAATCTTTACCGTTGGTGTCTACCTTGATAAAGATCTGGTAGCCAAAGGTACCGGCACCAGTAAACAAGAAGCCCAAACCGACGCTGCTGAACAGGGGCTCAAAGAAAAAGCATGGAAGGGACCAAAAGTAAATATTGTAAAAAAGAAACCGGAGGACGGATTATTGTAACAATATGGGTCGCTAGCTCAGCTGGTAGAGCAGATCCCTCTTAAGGATAAGGTCCTGGGTTCGATCCCCAGGCGACCCACATATAGAATATTCTCGCACCATAAAAAGCGAGAATATTTTTTTTAAAAAAATCATTGACAAACCTGCCGCATAATGCCAAAATAGGCACACTCCTCCCGTAACTTTGCCCTCGTCGTTCAACGGATAGGACAGCAGCCTTCGAAGCTGCATATGGGGGTTCGATTCCCTCCGGGGGCACACCTTGGCACCTTAAAAAATAAAACAACCCCTCACCACATGAACAGCAAAATACTGCTTAGCGCACTTACTATTATTTTAATTCTAGGTGCTGCTGGAACGGGGAGTTTTTTATTTTTCCAAAAAACAAAATTAGCCACCACTTCTTCGTCTGTGGTGATACCACAGACCACCGTATCCCTTTCGGTTGATCAAAAAAGCATAGTTGCAAACAATATTCCTTTGTTAACTATCGGCGATGAGGCCATTTTTAATTTCTTTAAAACTCAAAGCCAGCTCTGTAATAAAAGCAACATAAACAACACCCCGCGTCGTAAAATGTTTTGTGAGGACAAAACAACATTTACGAGCAGCACCTATTTCACGTCAATCACATCGTCGCCTAACGGTCTAGTGATAGGTTTTACCCTAGCAACAGATGAGCTATCCCCCGACACTGTTGTAGTAATTTTTTACCCCACTCGCACCACCACCAAAATAAATTTCCTCACCAATTTTTACCTGGGGAATAAATTTATAAGTTTTTCTCCGAACGGCGATCTTTTTATCTACCAAGATATCTGCTTTGAAGGAATGTGCGGACTAACCATAAAAAATTCAGACACGCTTTTCAATGTCGCCGACCTTAACAACCCTATTGCCGGCCCTGATTCTCGCACCGAATATGTTGAATTTATAAAATGGCTATCAAATAACTCAGTGGAATACAAACTAGGAACAGCAACAAAACAAATATCTTTCTAAAAAAAATTTACATTTAAAAAATTGATTCTTTTTAAAAACTTTTCCAAAAAATTACTACCCTGTGTATAACTTTGACCTTTTTCCCTTTCTTTTTTCTCGAAAACATTTTATACTACTAATAGGGTCGAAGAATTTTTTTACAGCAATGCTTGTCTTGTAAAAAATATTCAGAAAAATTTTTTCTCGCACCTCGCGAGGGGAAAAAATAAAACATAATTTCCGTTCTTCTGAACGGATAAGAAGGAGGTGTCCATTATGGCCGCCAAAAAGAAAACTTTGAAGAAGAAAACAGCTACAAAAAAGAGACCAGCTCCAAAAAAGAAAGCTGCTAAAAAGAAGAAGAAATAGTTCTTCATAAAAACCTCTCGAGTACTCGAGAGGTTTTTAATTATTCAAACAACCGCGTCTGTGCCGTGCCAGTAAAATCACCAATCAAATCAACCCGCCCATACACTCCATCATACCCCGGATGTGCTCGCACATTTCCCGACCGCATCTGCAAAATAGCTTCAACGATGTGGTGATCGGTCGCCACACGCTGCAGTTCTGCTTCTTGCGCAGTGAGTAGGATAAAAAATTCACTCCCAAGCTCGTCAAGAAAATGTTGATACTCTTTGGCCACCCGCTTACTGGCTACACCCACACCAAATACTGAAGCAATAATCTCACAGAGTGGCACAATCGAACGGTGGGGAATAAATTGTGACCAAGGAATGTCCTTTTCTTCACGATCGGCCAAATCGTCAATTCGATGCACCACCCCAATTGTGAGCGGTTTTTTACACACTGGACAAATATTCTTAAGGCGCTTACTTTCTACTGGCGAAAGACACACCTTGCAATCACGGTGCCCATCAAAATGATACTTGCCTTCTTCGGGATAAAACTCAATGGTATATAAAAATTTTTCTTTATCCCCTGTTTCAATAATACGTTTAATTTCCGAAAAAGTTATATCTTCCTCTTGTTCAAACTGAAGCATGTTGGCCTCACGCCCCAATTTTTCTAAACTGTGCGCATCAGAACTGGAAACCAAAGTGATTCCATCCAACCGAGAAAGCCGCCGATTCATAGGCGGATCACTCGACAGTCCTGTTTCAATAGCCCGAATATGAGGGGTAAGTTCTTCAAAACAATCCTCCAGTGAATCATACCCTGACTTGGAACCAAACACGGCAAACCACGGTGTCCAGGCATGGG
>CAYTMT010000016.1:0-15464 GCA_964439095.1 uncultured Gammaproteobacteria bacterium
GAATCATACCCTGACTTGGAACCAAACACGGCAAACCACGGTGTCCAGGCATGGGCCGGAATCATGGTAAAACGCGGATCGATATCAAGCATCAACTGAAGCAAATTTTTGGCGGAAATCCCCATAATTGGCCGACCGTCCGCTTTTAAATTGACTCCCCGCTCGGTGAGCTGAGTCACAAGCGCATCAACAGCAGCAAGGTGGGGGGCCAGAAGTAACAGGTGTACCCGCCGTACGGCGTTTTTGTGTTTATAAATACAGGCTACCTCAGTACCCAAAATAAAACGAGTGGGACTGTCATTGTTTTTTAGACGATACACCCCCTCCTGATCTTCTTGCAAATTTTCTTTAATGTGTGCTAACCATGCCGGATGAGTAAAATCTCCAGTAACCACCACATCAATCCCTTTGCGCTCACACGCGGCCGCAATATTAGGCAACTCTAACTGTTTCGAGCAAGCGCGCGAATAACGAGAATGAATATGTAAATCCAAAACAACCTGCTTCATTTATTTTTTAATTATTTTTGCTCTATAAATTCCACTTCATTTTCTTCCAACCGCTGCACCCCTGTCCCACTCGTCATTTCTTCATAGGCTTGAGCCACTAACCCTGTAGTGCGGGCAATAATAAAAAATCCTTTCATAATCTCGGGCGCAAAACCCAAATCAAGCAAAATCGCGGCCATGGCGGCATCAATGTTGAGTGGGAGTGGTTTGTTGGAAATCTTATTTATCTCCTCCCCAACCACATGGGCAAATTCTGAATAGCGACCATATACGTTTGTTTCTTTAGCAATTTGGAATAACACCTCCGAACGATGATCCACCGACAATACTTTGTGTCCAAACCCACGCACGCGTTCTTTCCTGGCTTTCATAGCGGTAAGTGTGCCGAGTAAATCTTTGTCTTCGAGATGCTCCACAAAAAATCGAGCCGCGCCTTCGATAGCACTACCGTGGAGTTCCCCCATAGCCAGCACTCCCGCCGCCACCGCCGTGTGCAAACTATTTTTGGTTGATGCCGTTATACGGGCCACCATGGCCGATGGCGCCCCCGCCCCGTGATCAATCGCCGCGGTCAACAATGCGTTTAACATTTTTGTTTCTGTCTCGGTCGGTAACTTGCCTTTGAGCAATAAAAAAATCGCTTCCGTGAATGTGTGCTTTTTAATGAGCTCTGTTAGCTCATACCCACGAATAGTCTCGCGATCGTTTTCTATTTTAGTGATGGAAGTGGTGAAATGCATATCCTCTGTAAATTAAAATAATGAATACCCTAGGATTTTCCACGATTAAACAACGAATTAACCGGAATAACTACATGAAAAAGAGTTGCTACCAGCGAAACACCAAATAGTGGCGAGGTAATCTTTGATAGGTACGGCACAAACAACAACGCGCGATAAATATATTGTAATGACGGGGTCGCTACGAGTGCAATTCCCAGTAGAAAAAAGGTTACAAACCACACAAACAAACTCGCCTTTGCGTTGGCTAAGTAGGCAGGACCAAAAAGACGCTGAGATCGCTTTAAAAAAAACACCTGACCAATCCCGTATTGCACTATGATACCCCCCGAAAGAAAAATTAGAAGCGGAATATACAAATGTTCTGCCTGAAAAGCCATCATTCCAAAAAAACTATCCGGAAAAATATACAAAGAACTTCCTAGCGCCAGTAGTGCAAAAACATAAAAAAATACCATAACTGTATTTACAAACTGAGTACCGTTCTTTTTTGCCTGTTCTTGCTCTGCTTCCCCTCCAATCCAAACCATTTGTTTTTTTACAAGTTCAGGGTAGTGCTGCTGCAACAATACCTCACCTTCTTTCCCTGTCCTAGCGTAGTACTCCAGCATCGGATTTTGGCAACCAAACACCAAGATACGAATCGCAGTGCCGATCACTGCACCCACAATAAGCAAGACTAAAAATAAATTCCAAAACACATCGCCGATACCAATAAAGAGGAAGAGAAAAAACGTATACATCGACACAAACAACACCGCCATGTCGGTGAGTAAAAATAACCTGTTTATTGTCTTGCTAAAAAGAATGCCCATACGCTCAATAATTAACGTTTTGTATTAATTTTCCTCCCTCCCCAACCATTCTTCCTGTTCTTTTGCCAGTTCTTCCAGAGCCGGAATAATATCTTGAAAACCAAGGTCGTTTGCAGCCGTAAGCGCGTCCCGCTGAGCAACTCCCATATTTTCTAAAACCATAGCAGCTTCAGGGTAATACTGATGTACCAACCCCAAAAAAATTTTTGACCCAGTAATATGATCTTTCCACAAAACTTGAAATAGCTCAAATCCTTTCTTTTCTGGATGTAATTGAGATCCGATAATATCCATAACTCGTGCCACCACTTCGATGTGCCCACTATACGATTGAAAACTATCCGCAATTTCACTTTTTTCTTTCGGCGATAAATTGCTATGAATCTGGACAAGCTCATTTCGCACCCGTCGCGCAAACATTTCTGTGACAGCTTCCATTACTCCTCTATACTTTACTTGCCCTTCATCAAATTCCGCTAAACCAGACCTTACAAGCTTTACACCCGCGTTTCCCAACCACAGTACCCTCCCCTCAACAGCTTCCTGGTCTTCGTGATCAGAAATATGAGTAACCGTTCCCTCGTTATATTGCACCGTATGTGCCATTTCATGGGTAAGCAATTGAATGAATTGAGGAGAAACTTCCTGACGAGGAAGATAACACTCGCCCAAAACAGAATACCCGTTCACCTGCGGCACTGCTTGGCCATGCATTCGATCTCGAACAGAAACAAATTCTTCTGGATCAAGAATATGGATATGTTCCGTATCAAGCGACATCCACTGTTGGGATTCTTTTAAATGCAAATTATCCATCGCGATTTTAAAAGCCTGTATACTGTCCGCACAAACTTGTTTTTCTTTTTTATTTTTTTCTGATTCTACTATCCCAAATTCTTCCTTTTTTTCTTGATGAACAGCCCTGATAAAATCCTCTGCGACATTAAAAGTTGCCTCGATATCATGGATCTTTTCAGAAAGGAACTCTGGTTGAAAACGCATGTTAATCCGTTCATTCATATTCACCACTAAATAGAGTACTTAGAGAGCTATTGTACCATTACCTTCGCCAACTCGGCCAAATCTTCATATCGATCGGCAATATGCACACCCACCGCTCGTAGCGCCGCTTCTTTCTCGGCGGCGCCCTTGCCCCGCTCCACAATCGCGCCCGCATGACCAATATTCACGCCCTCCGGGAATAACTGTGCGAACTTGCCACCAATGTAAATCGCGAGTGGCTTGGTGTATTCTCTGTTTTTTATCGCCTCCACAATTTCAAATTCATAACTGCCACCATGCTCGCCGAAAATAACCACTGCTTTAGTCTGCTCGTCGGCTTCAAACAGGCGAAGTAGGTCGGCATAAGCGGTGCCCATCAACAAATCTCCACCAACATGCACGGCGGTGCTTTGGCCCAGGCCAGCACGCCGAATTTGCCATGATAATTCGTTGGTCATCCCGCCCGAACGAGAAATAACACCAATGTTGCCCGGTGTAAAAATTTCGTCAACCAAGGGGCCGCCTACTACCCCTACCCGCCCCACGCCAGGCACGATAAAACCAAGCGAGCTTGGCCCAATGATGCGGATATTTTTTTCTTTAGCCGCCGCCAAACAATAAGCCGTATCTTTAATGGGGATGCGCTCGACGATGACGCTAATGAGTGGAATGTCATTGTCGATCGCTTCCAAAATAGCGGCCTTGGCAGCAAAAGGCGGCACATAGATGGCACTCACTACATCCTGGATTCCCGCTTTCGCGGGAATGACAGCGAGAGCTTCCTTTACCATATTAAACACCGGCTTTCCTTCTACCTCTTGCCCGCCTTTATTTGGTGTCACCCCACCCACCACTTGGGTATGATAACTCTCCATCGCTTTCACAGCCTTCTGCCCTTCTTTGCCGGTAATACCCTGGATGAGAACTTTGGTGTTTTTGGAAATGAGAATAGACATATGGCGACTAGTTCAGAGTTCTTAGTTCGGAATTCTTAGCTACCACCTCCGCTAACACCTCTGCCGTATCACTCATACTCGTGTCCTTACCAAATAATTTTATGTTCAACCCATTGCGTTCGGCACATTCTTTCATCAAGCGCATACCATCTTCTTCATTTGGGCCGGCGCGACGCACCACAATTGGGTAAGTTGGTTTTAATTCATCAAGCGCGTCGATAATGCCTTGGAATGTGGCGGCAATGTCGGTGAAGTTGGCTACTCCGCCCGCAATCCACAGGCCTTTGAGCCCTGGCTTACTAAGTGCAATTTTAGCCAGTGCCGATACTTTTTCGCGCGGTGGATTGCCGGAGTATTCGGTGTAGTTGGCTGGTTTCAGACCAGTTTTGATAAGCGCGTCCATATTGGCAATACTGGCTCCGCCACCGGAAAATAAAATGGCGATATCTCCATCCATTTCAATGTACTTGCCGGCAGTACCACGATAATATCCTTCGCCTTCGTCAATTTTTTTCACCAACAATTCACGCTCGGTTGGCAATCGCCCGAGTTGGGTGCGCGGCTCAAAATTATTCCATTCCTCGTGACGATAAAAAGCATCGTCGTCGAGCGCGACTTTGGCATCGGCGGCGATAAATCGCCCGTCGACTGTTTCGACCAAGGGGTTGATTTCTACCACCCGCGCGTCTTCACCCAAAAAACAAGCCCATAATTTCTCCACAACCGCCTCTACGCTGTCATTGCGAGGAGCCGCAGGCGATGCGACAACCACAGAAGAGCGTACGTCCAACACTCGTGTAGCAATCTTTTCCTCCGGCACATCTTCAATATCCATTCCACCATCGGTGCTATATACCAATACCGGCTGTTTGGTGGTGGAATTGTACGTGATGGAAAGATAGTGTTCTTTTTTTATCAACAATTTTTCTTCAATGCGCACTGATGCAACATATTGGCCGCGGACCTCTGTAGAAAATAAATCATCAACCGCCTTCGCTACACCTGCGAAGGTCGAGCAAAATATAATCCCATTGTTTTTCCCGCGCTTACCTGAAAGCACTTGGGCTTTTACCACCACGTCAGTTACTCCAAGCTCACGATACTTTGCTACCACGTCTTCTCCGCGCCACACCACTACTCCTCGTGGAACAGAGATACCGTACTTGGCAAATAAATTTTTTCCTTCCCATTCGTAGAGATTCATAATGAGAGTTCGGAGTAAGGAGTTCTTAGTTCGAAGTTATAAGTTTAAAGTTGAAACGGCACAGGAATTTCGAGTGTTTTTACTTCATCTTTAGTCGGCAACTGAAACGTAAGCGATGTGGCGGCGAGCATAATTGATTGATCTGGCAGCGCCTGCTTCGCCCCATACTTTACATCGCCCACGAGCGGGTGTCCAATGGTCGAAAATTGCGCGCGAATTTGGTGTGGACGGCCGGTTTTGAGATGGATTTTAACGAGCGTTTTTCCCGCTTTTACTTCCACTACTTCATACGATAATTCCGCTCGTAGCGAATCAGACCGTGACGTAGTAAACACATCCACCTTATTTTTATTCTCATCTTTTCTAATCCAATGCACCAGCGTACCACCTTGCTTTATCTCTCCCTCCACCACCGCATGGTACACCTTGTGCCATTCATGTTCACGAATTTGCTTGGATAAACGACTTGCTCCTTTACTAGTTTTGGCAAATAACACGATACCAGCAACCGGACGATCCAATCGATGCACTAAACCCAAAAATACGTTCCCGGGTTTATTATATTTTTCTTTCAAATACGTTTTTACCTCGTCCATTAAACACAGGTCACCACTTTTATCTCCTTGCACCAAAACACCCGCGGGTTTATAAACCGCGATCACGTGATTGTCTTCGTAGAGCACTGAGAGACCCATAGGATTAAATACTACTCCACCGCGCGAAAATACCACACGGCAACAATCGTTCGCTATTTTCTTCGGCAATAGTCAATTCGCCAATTTCAATCGCACCACCATCGTTAGCAAATAATCCCAACAAATTGTTGCGATAGGCCACCGCCGAATAGCCGGAAGCATATCCGTTGATGAGAAAAAACAGCGGCTGATCGGACATTACCTCGCGGCATAATTTTAGTAAATCCGGAAAATGGTCTTCAATTTTCCATAGCTCACCATCTGGCCCATGGCCAAAAGCAGGCGGGTCGAGAATAATGCCGTCATATTTTCGCCCGCGCTTAATTTCGCGACGCACAAATGTTGGCGCGTCTTCCAAAATCCAGCGAATAGGTTTTTCTTCTAGCCCAGAAAGTGCAGCGTTATCTCTCCCCCACTGAATAGCTACTTTTGAACCATCCACATGGCACACATTCGCTCCCGCTTGGGCAGCGGCCAGCGATGCACCACCAGTATAACCAAATAAATTAAGTACATTAATTTCGCGCTTGGCTCCCGTAATTTTTTCCCGTACCCAATCCCAATTTGGCGCTTGCTCGGGGAATAACCCCATATGCTTAAAACTAGTAGGCTTTACCCATAGTTGCAAACTACCAAATTCTATCTGCCAACGCGCTGGTAATTCACGCCGTGTTTTCCAACCAGAATCCGTGCTGGTGCGGGCAAAATAGGCATCCGCGTTGTTCCACATATTCTCACCCAACTGTTTTGGCCACAAAGCCTGCGGATCCGGACGACGCACAACTACATCTCCATAGCGTTCCAATTTTTCACCCTCACCACTGTCCAGTAGTGAATAATCTTTTGCTAATTCCGTAACGAGAATATATGGTTGGATCATATTTTTTTAAATATCTAATCTAAACTCTAGACCATAATCAATAAAACCAAATTTTTTATACCACTCATGTACCAAACTTCGTTCATGGCGACTGGTGCCAATAATTTTGTAACACCCTGCCATTTTCGCTTCACCAACAACTGCTTCTAACAAGCTTTTTCCTATCCCACGACGACGTGCTCCTTCTTGCACAAACAAATCTTCAACCAGTCCATAGGGAGAATCGTGCAAATCGTTATAAATAAAATACAGATACACCCGCCCCAACACCTGGTCTTGATCAACGGCTAAAAACTTTATCGACCCAACACCACCCGTTGTACGATTTTTGGTTATCTGCATATTCCTAATACATGCTTACCCAAAATAAAGCTTAATTTTTCCGAATCCATTCCGGCTGTTTCATGTTCAAAATCTTGTCGTATCACATGACGATCGGACAATAAGTGTGCATCGACAAGCAGCTCTCCCCAGTTTCTTTGTTCATAGCTGGATTTCTGATTGGGTTGTAATACTACATCATTATACACTATCATATCAAGTGGCCGAGGCAAATAACACTCTAATGCCCGGACTTGACCCGAGAGTGTATTGGGGCCGTTTTCGCCATCAAGTTCATACGCATGAGCATGAACACTCACCAGGCGAGCTGGAGACGAAGCCAATGAATCTCGTACTCCTTGGGGCAATAAAGTTGCTACCACGCTGGTATACAAGCTTCCTAGGGCCAAGAAAACATAGTCAGCGGTAACAATCGCTTCTTTGGCGTCATGATGTAGTGTTACTTCTGGGTCTAGCCATACAGATTCAATCTGATGTTCCCGAGAAGAATTTGGACGATCGATCTTTTCTTCGGTAACTACCACCTCCCCGCTCGAAAGCCGAGCCACCAGATGAGTTGGTTCCAATGAAACAGGATGGACTCGACCAGTCGCACCAAGAGCCTCTTCTAGAGCGCGAATGGCAGCCACAAAGTTATTAGCATACCGAGCAACTAATGTAAGAAATAAATTACCAATATTATGACCGCTTAATTTTTCTTGTCCAGAAAAACGATTTTTATATAACACCTGATTCAATAGTTCCGAATCATGTTCAGACAAGGCGATAATTGCTCGCAATATATCCCCGGTTGGCAATGAATTAAATTCACGCCGTAATTTGCCTGACGAACCACCAGAATCTGCCACGCTAATCACCGCGGCCACATTGTAATGAGCAGTAAATGGCACGAGTGCTTTGAGCACACTCGCACTTCCATTTCCACCACCAATAACCACAATATTTTTTTTCATACCACGCGTACAATTATTCAACCGTAACACTTTTGGCTAAATTCCGAGGACGATCCACATCACACTTCCGCACCACCGCCATGTGATAGGCGAACAATTGCAGCGGGATTGTATTAATCAACGGCTCGAGCAACTCCATAGTTTCCGGCACATAAATCACATCATCAGCCAACTCCCGAGCACTCACATCGCCTTCAGTCGCAATCAAAATAATAGGTGCTTTTCTCGCTCGAGCTTCTTGAATATTGCTCCTCATTTTATCGTACAACTGATTTTTCGTAAGTATACCAAATATAGGAAATTCAGAAGACAACAACGAAATTGGTCCGTGCTTCATTTCCCCTCCAGGATAGGCCTCACTATGAATATATGTAATTTCTTTTAATTTAAGAGACCCCTCCAAGGCTACAGGAAAATTAATCCCCCGCCCTAAAAATAACCAATTATGATATGCTTGGTATTTCCCTGCCAGATCACGAATCCCGTCCGAGAGCTGCAGTGTACGACGCATTTTGTCAGGAATTTCCTGAAGTGCCAAAAGTAAGCGCTCACCAGTAGCAACGCTCAATCGTTTTAATCGGCCAAACTGGAGCGCATACAATAATAATACCGCCACCATGTTGGTATACGCTTTAGTGGAAGCCACTGCCAACTCCGGTCCAGCATGAATGTAGGTGCCACCATCGGTTTCTCGCGCCACCGTAGAGCCAACCACATTCACCACGCCGCGCACAAACGCGCCTTTGCGCTTTGCTTCACGAAGCGCAGCAATAGTATCGGCAGTCTCTCCGGATTGAGAGATGCCAAATACCAACGTGTGATTGTCAATAATCGGATCACGATATCGAAACTCACTGGCGACATCTACTTCGGTAGGCATGCCCGAAAGACGTTCAAACGCATACTTGCCAATCTGCGCTGCGTACGACGCAGTACCACAAGCAATCAAAACTACCCGCTGAATCTGATGCATTTCTTCTTCCGTCATATTTAAACCACCCAAATGTGCCGTGCCTTCCTTGATCGTATATCGACCACGAATTGCATCTTGAATTACCGTAGGTTGATCAAAAATTTCTTTCAACATAAAATGTGGAAAGCCGTGACGTTCGGCCTCAGCTTCGTTCCATTCCACATGTTCAATACGTTCAGCTATCACCACATCCGTAGCCTGAAAAAATCGCACACCATTCGTGGTAATTTCGGCAATTTCACCATCCTGTAAAAAAATAACATCTTTAGTATGCGGTAAAAGTGGCGACGTATCTGAAGCAACAAAATATTCTCCGTTGCCAACCCCAATCACCAGCGGGCTTCCCAAACGAGCCACCACCAGTCGCCCCGGCTCGTCAGCATGCAACGCCACTAGGCCATAGGTGCCGCGCACCTCGAGCAAGGCGCGCTCCACCGCAGCCACGAGACTGCCTTGGTAAAATGTTTCAATCAGATGCGCTAAAATTTCGGTGTCTGTTTCCGAAGTCAGCACATGTCCGGATAAAAATTTTTCTTTTAACTCTCGATAGTTCTCAATAATACCATTATGTACCACCATTAACTTTCCATTCTCAACGGTGTGCGGGTGGGCATTCACTTCGGTAACACCCCCATGTGTAGCCCAACGCGTGTGCGCAATACCACTACTACCAACAATAATTTCCCCTTTGGTTTGAGCAACCAACTGATCAATCTTTCCCAATGAACGCACGCGAGTAATTTTTCCATCCTGCACAACCGCTATACCCGCACTATCATAACCACGATATTCCAGTCGCTTCAAACCGTTTAACAAAATAGGCAGTGCTTCCTTGGTGCCAATATATCCAATAATTCCACACATATTATCAAAGATTAACTTTTTCTTCGCCGCGCTTCTTCCAATTCTGGAAATGTATTTACCCCATACCACTCATCGGGATTGGCCAAGCGCACTAATTGGAGCGACACTCCTTCATCAGTAGCCATTACCACCGCGGTAGGGAGACCATACTCGCCCAACTTACGCATCGGAGGCATTACAGGAAAAATCCGCTCAAACCAGCTGCGCTCAAAACAAAAAGTTCCGGTGCTGATTTCGTGTATTTTTTTCTGCTCTTCGTTCAAATATTCTTTTTCAATGATCCGAGGGGGGTTATCGCGCACAACGCGTCCATATTGGGTCGGATCGGCGACCTCTGCAGTTAATAACGACAACACCTGGTTGGCCTGCACGTGTTCGGTAATAAAATGCGCGAGTGTTTCTTGAGCATAAAAAGCACTGTCATCCCCACCAATCACGAGCACCGTTTTTATGTGCTCAGGCAATGCTTGCATACCCAAAAAAGCAGCATGTGCCGTACCGCGTTGCTCTTGTTGTTCGGCATAGGTAACTCGAGCCCCAAAATAGGCGCGCACTGTTTCTTGACGAAACCCCACCACCAAAACAATCTGGTCAGGAGCAAATCCCAACTGTTCTAGCGTTTCTACAATATACGACACCATGGGCCGACCGCCCACTTCAAGCATTACCTTGGGTTCTTCAACACAATTCAAGCGCGTCCCCTTTCCGGCGGCCAGCACTACCGCTCCCACATTAGAAATATTTGGCAACATAATCAAAAATAGGTGATAAACTAGAAAAATATGGTAATCCACTTTGTTCATACTCGACTTCTGATTTATGATCAGGTTTTTTGAGCACCAATATAATCTCCGGAAATAATCGATGTATCTCCACAGTTTCGTCTATCTTGTCATTAATAAAGAAAACCTGTTCAGAAGACTGGCGGAGCGCATTTACTGCATTCACTTTTTCTGCACCCACAATTACCACTTCTTGAAAATAATGTTCAATACCACTTTGTTCTATTTTTCTTTTCTGCCACTCAGGAGAACCTCGACTGAGCAATATAAGTTTCTGCTTAGCTACAATACATTGCTCTAAAAATAACTGAGTGTCGGGAAATAAATACGAGGACAGGTCTTTTTGCTTCCACACCTGCTGCAGCAACTGCAACATCCCCGCTTCATCATACCCGCATTCCCCCAACGCACGGGCATGACGCTCATCAGTATATTCAAAGTTAGCCTGTTCACTACAACGTGCCTGCTGTTGCGTTTTAACAAAAACTTCCCGTGACACTCCTGCCTGTTCTAATGCCATCAGTCGATCCTGTTTGAATTGCTCGGTATCAAACAAGGTGTCATCAAAATCAATAATAAACATAAACAATCAGCTAACTCCCCACACATGATCAAAAATTGCTTTTTGCGTTTCATACACTCCCCTATTTTCAATTACCACTCCCACCGGCTCATGCTTGGCGTCGAGCGAGATATAAGCTGTCTTTCCCGGAAAGATAATAATAAACGTGGGCACCGCTGTGGTGACCGATAACCATTTTCGTTCGTCGAGCCCACGGAGCTCACCCCCTTCGCCAAGCGCAATTACCCGAACGGTAATATTTTTGGCAATACGCGCGTCACTAAAACTAGGAAATTGTTCGTATAAATGCTCGCGCACCCCCGCTGCTGAATATACACGATAGACGGATTCATGTTGCTCCTCGCATACTTTGAGCACATCTTCCAAAATCTTGCCGATTTCTTCAGGACCAAAATAGCGAGCCACCGGCTGATCACCGCCGCGATCATAAATGGATTGCAGCTCGGGAATGGCCTCGCGCACCTTTTTTTCGGCTTCTTTTAAATCACCCGCTCGCTCTGTCACCATATCCTGTAAACGAGTAGGATTTTCGGCTACAAATAACTGCTTGGATTGTTTCTCATACAAATCCACCAGACCTTCATTTTGCAACCATTTGAGCGACTCATACACTGTTCCTCGGTTCAGCTGGGACATTTCCGCCAGTTTACGCACCGAAGACGGCCCCAACCGAAGCAAGGCCAGATACACTTCCATATCTTTATCACTAAACCCCAGTTTTTTGAACAAAGTAACGTCCATAACTGTCATTATTTTTACTACAACACCCTAATTTATTAAGCTTTTTTAGCTAATCATAGCATAATACAAAAAAAAGAAACTGTCAAATTTTTATCAACAGCTTCTTTACTAAAGAACATACCCATTTCTAACTCATTCTCTGATCTTCTCGTTGCTTTCGAATAATTTCTTTCTCTAACAGCCTGGCAACAATGTCCTTAATCGCCGCGAGTTCAAATTTTGAAGGATGTGGAACTAGCTGACTTAACTCGTTTTTCCATATTTGCTCATATTCTTTTATTTTAAAATCATAGCCATACTCTAGCCAAAATAGGCTTTCTATTCGACCGCTCGTCTTTAAATGCTCCACTATCTTTCGAGCCGGCCCATTAAACCGCTGTTCCTGATCTTGATGCCATAATTCTATAAAATTATAAAAATTTTGTCCCTGTTTTTCCCAATGTTTTACAGCATTCGCTGTCCCTTGCTGCCAATCCAAAATCTGACCATTACCGTCACGCTGCCCCTGAATATACTGATCAAGATGTACCAAAAATTGATTTCCAATTTTTTCCTGAATTGCCTGTGCAAATTTCCTATAATTCGGCACATGGTCACTCTCTCCAGTCGCAGGATCATAATTCTCAAAATAAGCACGCACCACCAAACCTTCCCCGTCTTCTCCTAAGGATTGCAGTAAAAAATATAATAATTTTCGTGCGTCGCCATAATACGCCATCTCCGTACTAACCCCCGCTATTTTAATATTTAAATATTCGGTAACCGCCTCGTTCAACCACCCAAACCTCTTCGTACCAACGGTTTTAATAAGCAGGTCATCAACACCCCCCACAAACCCCAGACCAACTCGCTGAGATTCAATTTTTGTTCTTTTTTTTGTTTCAAAAACCTCTTCATAATTATCATCAAATCCTTCTGACTCTTTACTTTCCATCTCTCTTCGTACTACTGTCTTACCACTTAACGCATGGAGATACTCATGAGCAAGCACACCACCCACTTCACCAGAAAAATTACCACGATACAACATTATTCCATTTTTTTCTGAAAAATTGCCTTCTTCAAAAGCGACATCTGGAGCTAAAACAGGATCACCAAGATATACTGAAGTATTTTGTCGAACATGTTCCCAAACCTGTTTTTCTACGGGCAAAATACCCTGTTCAATGGCAGAAGTAAATTTTTTATCCGCCCACTCTACCAAACCCGGCAGCTCCTGTTCTGTAAATTTTTGATCATTCTCTTTGTAAAGATCAACATGCGCTTGAGCCATGGTCACCAGCAACTCGTCCGGAAGACTCAAGTACAGTTCAGGTTGACTGTTAAAGACTTCTGCCAAGAATTGTCCAGTAATTTCTTCCGAAAAAATAACCCCGCTTTGTTCCAAAAAATTAACTAAACTAATACAGGTCTTTTCGGACTTGGCGATATCGTCAAATAAAATATGACGCCGGCGTTCCGAAGCACAGACCTGTTGCCAGACCGCACGAAGTATTTCTATCTGTTTTTTGTAATCTTTAACCAGTTCTTTTTTAGAAAGATCTTGAAGTTTTTCCAAACGGCTACCAAAACATACCCTGCTGGCAGAATAATTTCTACTTTGCTGCTCTTTGCTATAGATTTTTTGATACTCAGGCGACGTGGTATGGGAAATTTTTTCCATTGAAACAAGACGCTCCATATTTTTTAATCCTTATTCTCCAATATACTTCCCCTCTGTAGCCAAGCTCGCCAATTGAGCGCGACGGAAAAATACTTGCTCTGCAACGGGAATGTTTTCTGGTTTACCACCCCAAGCCGACAGGACGGAAGTTTGCAATGCCCGACCATATGAGAATGATAGCGCCCAAGTATTTTCCTCTTTAGCTTTAACGATGGCGTTCAAATTAATACAAGCCTCTTCTTCGCTTTGGCCGCCGGACAAAAACACAATCCCAGGCACTTCTTGCGGCACGACTTCGTGCAAACAACGGATGGTCATTTCGGCAATTTGTTCGGGGGTGGCTTTCTCCGCCGCCTCACCGGGAATCACCATGTTTGGTTTCAAAAGCATACCATCAAGTGCCACTCCTTGCGCGCGCAGTTCAATAAATAATTTTTCAATAATATCACTCGTGACTGCAAAACATTCCTCCAACCCATGACTCCCGTCCATAAGCACCTCCGGCTCTACAATCGGCACCAGGCCAGCTTCTTGCGCCAGTGCGGCATATCTGGCCAACGCGTGCGCGTTTACCCGCAAACAATTTTCTGTCGGCAAACTATTTTCTTCGTCAACCAAAATCACTGCACGCCATTTGGCAAACCGCGCACCGAGTGCGCAATACTCTGCGAATCGCCCGCGCAAACCATCTAACCCTTCGGTAATTTTTTCGGATGGCGAAAATGGTAACGGCACGGTGCCGGCATCCACTTTAATTCCTGGAATCACCCCTTCCGCCTGCAACACCTCGACAAATGACACCCAACTCACACTTTTCTGCCGAATCGTTTCGTCGTATAAAATAACGCCGCTAATAAAATCACTCATACCCGGAGCAGTAAACAGCAATTCCCGATAGGCACGACGATTTTCTTCGGTATTTTCTATTCCGATTTTTTCAAATCGTTTTCCAATAGTGCCAGTGCTTTCATCAGCCGCCAAAATACCTTTACCACTGGCTACCAGTGCACGCGCGATGGATTGGAGCGAGTTAGACATAAAAGAATTTTACAAAATAAGATCAAAACGATAGTGATAAGTGGTACTAGTATACCTTTCTTAGGCAGGGCAGGTCAAACAAAAAACCACCCTACATGGGGCGGCTTTATACTCTGAAACAAAAAAGAGACATTGTCCTGGCGGCGGCCTACTTTTGCCTTTTGGGCTATCATGGGCGCTGGTTGGCTTAACTGCTGTGTTCGGGATGGGAACAGGTGTGACCCAACCGCTCATGCCACCAAGACGATGTCTCTTTTTGAATTTTTAAAGGTTTTTTCAACAGTAACTGATAATTATTTGCAGCACAGCTACGTGCTTTCGTTGTACGCTCGACCTATTAGTACTCCTCTGCTCAACACATTACTGTGCTTACACATAGAGCCTATCAACCTGGTAGTCTACCAGGGGTCTCGACGAATGTTTATCTTGAAGACGGCTTCACGCTTATATGCTTTCAGCGTTTATCCGTGCCGAACGTAGCTACCCAGCGATGCCGTTGATCGACAACTGGTGCACTAGAGGTTCGTCCGCTCCGGTCCTCTCGTACTAGGAGTGAGCCTTCTCAACATTCAACGCCCGTAACAGATAGGAGACCGAACTGTCTCACGACGTTCTGAACCCAGCTCGCGTACCGCTTTAATTGGCGAACAGCCAAACCCTTGGGACCTTCTTCAGCCCCAGGATGCGATGAGCCGACATCGAGGTGCCAAACCTTGCCGTCGAT
>CAYTMT010000017.1:0-15312 GCA_964439095.1 uncultured Gammaproteobacteria bacterium
TTCGATTCCTTTGGACAACACAAACTATTGTGTTGTCCACCCCTCCGCTTCGCTCTGGGGGCAGGAATCGAACCTGCACTAACCTCGTTAACAGCGAGGCGTTTTACCATTAAACTACCCCAGAATAAAAAATTCCCGCGTGGGATGCGGGAGAGTGTGTTGTGTTATGAAAAACAAACTCACCCGCGGAATGCGCGGTTATTATTATTCAAATTAAATAAAGCTTGTTTCATAATAAAGGTACTGTACCGTGTTAATTTTTTGGTGTCAAGAAAAGTTATGAACAGTTAAAAAAGAAACACCCCCGTCGCGTATGAGCGAGTAGGGGGTGAAAGTTACCAATCGAGGTCGGGGTTGGCGTAGTCGATCTGCACGCCGTTTTCCTCGAATGGCCTGATGATTTCGTAGGCAGCAGTTTGCCTCCAGCCGATTTCTTTTCCGCCAGAACGAAGTTCTTCCATCAACGAGTGAAGCTCTCGGTCGGTGAGGCTTGCAAACAATGGAACGGCGTTATTGGTGCGTTCTTGCAGGTGCAAAAACACCTCGCGAGCGTTAGACACATCTTGTCCGCGCCACAGGTTGAAACCAGTGTCGTGGTAGACGTATTCATACATCGCTCGTTTAATTTCCTGAAAATGTTCGGCAGCGGGGGACGTCTTAAAAGACGGTGTTCCCACTCCTGCAGACTCCAGGCAGATTTCGAGAATCGTGTTGTGGGTTTGTTCTGCTCGAGTAGCCCCAAACAACCGCCGAATCTTGTTTTTGATTCGTGTCGGGAGTTCGCGGTAGGCAAATTCCACTTCGTAGCCACGGGTGGTATCCTCGATGTCACCCCACAGGTAGGTGGCACTGTCGGCGATGCCGGCTACTATCATTTCTGGGAGGATAACACTGTCAGAGACGGAAAACGCTCCGCTCTTAAGCTCGTCTTCCATGATGCCAAGAAGAACTTGGCGCGAAAGGTTCAAGCCTCGGTTCGTGGTTTCCAGGTGTTGCAGGTTGACGCAACCAAACCGTTCATGGTTGAACTTTGGTTTGCCACTTCCGAGTACATCATTGATCATCCGTTCAGCCAGGTGACCAAACGGAGGGTGTCCGAGGTCGTGGGCGAGCGCAATCGCTTCGGCCAAATCGGAGTTGAGTCCGAGAATAGTAGCGATGGTTTTAGCAGTTCTCGCCACTTCCAACATGTGGGAAGAGCGACTGCTGATGTGCCCGTGATTGGGCCTATGCATGACTTGAGTTTTGGCACGTGCTCGACGAAACGCCAATGAGGTTTTGATCTTGTCGCAATCAAGCGCCCACGGGGTTTGGTGTGCGCCAAGCATTTCTTCGATTCCGTTGGGATGGCGGCGACGAGCGACACTGTCAGGTGTTCGCTGGTCTGCCAGGCAGCCGAGCACTTTTTTCAGTTCTTTTTCGGCAACGCTCAACTTCATGGCGACCTCTGTTGGTTTGGGTTGGGAAAGAGCTGTTTACTAGCTCAAACACTAAACCACCATTGACCTTTTGTCAATGGTGGATAGTTAAAAAAACACTATTTTTACTGCCTGTTTTATGAATGTATTCCCACCAGTCGGCGCACTTCGTTCATGGTTTTGGTTGATACTTCGCGGGCTTTTTTGGTGCCTCGTTCTAGTGCTGTAGCGAGTTGGTCGGGATGCTCCAAAAGCGTTTGGCGTTTGGTGCGAAAATCGGCAAAGCGGTTGGCGATAATTTCGGCCAGCGTGGTTTTGAGATCGCCGTAGCGGATAGTGCCATCTTTTTCGGCGGTCATAAATGTTTGGTAAGTAGCTAGGTCGCCGAGTTCCTTCAATAGGGTTAACAAATTTTCTACGCCTGGTTTTTGTTCACCGCCCGTAGTGGCAGTAACGGCTTTTTTAAGTTTTTTCAAAATTGTCTCCGGTTCATCAGCCAACTCAATACAATGATCAGCGCCCAAACTCTTGCTCATCTTTTTGGTGGGCTCAAGCAAGCTCATTACTTTGGGGATGCTGGTCAGGAGTGGTTTGGTTTCGGGAAAATAGTCGCCAAATTTTTTGTTAAAAGCACGACTAATCACGCGCGTAGTTTCCACATGCTGTACTTGATCCAAACCAGCGGGCACCAGGGTGCCGTGGTACATAATGATGTCGGCCGCCATTAAGACCGGATAGGTGAAAAGACCAGTGTTGATGTTTTCTTTTTGGGTGAGCATTTTGTCTTTAAATTGTGTCATGCGTTCCAGTTCGGCAAAGGGTGTAACACAGTTTAAAATCCAGGCCAGTTCGGTGTGGGCGGGAATATCGGATTGCACAAACAGCGTAACGCGACTGGGGTCAATGCCGAGTGCTAATAATTCGGCGATGGTTACCAAACGTTGAGCGTGGAGTTCGGCAGCCGAAAGTTTGCCCGTAAGCGAGTGCAGGTCGGCGATAAAATAGTAGATGTCGTAGGTGCCGGAGTTTTGCAGGTCAAGCCAGTTTTTGACCGCACCTAAATAGTTGCCGAGGTGTAAGTTGCCGGTGGGTTGAATGCCAGAGACGACGATGGGTTGGTGGGACATAGAAATAATAGGATAGGACTGTAGTTTTTATTCTACCTGGTATGGGCAACCTTGACAATATGCATAAAATCAAATATAGTGGCGGCGGTGACAAACTTTTACCGTTGGCATGTTGCTACGGAAAAAGTGAGTCGATTCGCCCTTTGTGGGAGGATGCGCCATGTCTAGCAAGCCGAAACTGCTGCGACTTGGTTCGAGTTCCGGAAGCACGCTCCTGGCGTCCAAGCCGACGAAGGAGGTGTCTCCTTTCCGGGCGCCGGATAAGGACGAGCTCCTGATGCCGCCCTTCCTGTTCACTTTTGACTACAACCGGGATCCCAACCTCATTCCGTATGAGGCGGTGGGGAAGGCTGGGGTGGTCAATTCCTTCTTCAACGGAAAGAAGTTTCCCGTTGTTGGAGAAGGCGTTGAGAACATCATCGTCAACGTGCTCAAGATCTGCGCTGGTCGTTCCCTTCCTCGGATCGATCGGTACGCGCAGGTGAACTTCGGATGGAATCCGACGGAACTGTTCCACCTGGCTGCCCTCATGTACGGTCGCCCTGGACTGCTCAGTGGGGTCGACGGCTTGTTCATCACCGGCGAGCGGTCGCGTTGGCCTCATGTGGCTTCGGGAGGGGTGAACACTGCGTTCGCCTATGAGCGCAACGAACCCCGCGTGTGGAAGGAGGATGAGGATTCCGCTGTATGGGAAACCCCCTTGAAGGTGAAGCACCTCGACCCCACTCGTTGGAATGAGGAGGTTACGTTTGGACCCAATCACACCAACTGTGGGGTGGTGTTCCTGCAACGAACCGCCGTCCTCCTCTAGCCTACCTTCGGGTCAGGCCGCAACCCTCGCACGTTTCGACGTGCGGGGGTCTTTATTTTAAATTTGACATGTGGATAAGTTTTGTTATATGATAAAAATATATGAAATTTTCTTCTTGCAATTTACAAGCTTGGTGGGCCGCTCGTGAGAGATGAGGCCTAGCTTTTGCATTTTGTAAATGTGCCGCAGGTCTCGTCCTGTGGTTTTTTTATTGTGCGTTCTTTTTAAAAAATTCTCAGCTCGGCATAAAATATGGAAACTATATTCTATGTTTTGTGCCGGGTTGAGAGTTTAGCGCTCTTTAATTCGGATCCACGGCTGGAGTTTTGCACTGTGCATGTCGCATGGTGTAAAAAAATCAGCCACCTCGCCTTCTACCAAGAAGGGGATGTGTGTCATGGTTGATTTTCCTCGGGAGATCACAGTGTTGCTCCCCGTAGCGTGCTGTTTAGCCGAATTCGCCCTCCTTCTCTTGGTCGATGAAGAGAACCAGAAGATGAAAACACACAAGGAGTTCTCGGAGGCCTTCCACAAGGCTGTCGCTAACGGGTCATCTCCGTCTGAAGCTTTCACCGTGGCTGAAGAAGCCATGAAAAAGGAGAAGGAGAGGAAGAAGAACCTGGATGGTGGTAGTTCTGGTGGTGTTTGGTAGGATGGTCAGTTCAGCCCACGAGCTGAACAACCCCCGTACGTTGCGACGTACGGGGTCTTTTATTTTATAAAATACATTATACTTTCCCACAGTGATTTGAGAGCAAAAAAGATGAGGAGTAGGGCGAATGTTTTAAACACCACAGACACCAGATTTTTTTTGAGGAGCAGTTGGCGGAATCGAGAAAAAACAAAAGCAAGCAAACCAGTCATGATGAGCCATCCAAATTCAAACATGAAGAGGAAAATAAATTGCCCACCAGGGATAATTTCTTGGAGCGCAAATGCCCGCGGTACACAGACGGTTAACCAAAAAATCCAAAATGCGCCGCTGAGTACCGTGAGTAAAAATATTTTTGAAAAGGTAAAAACGGTTCCTGTACCTTCGCCGACACTGGTGATTTTCCAGATACCTTTGGCCAGATATAATAAAAATGCAGCACCGACAAAAGAGATGATATAAAAAAATTGTTGAGGTATATGCAAAGAAAAAACCAACAGCATTGCTCCGGTGGCTACCAGAGTTTCGGCCAAGAGTGCTTGTCCAATAACTCGAAAACCTTTTGTTAGACCACCGCGAAGTATTTCGGTGAAAACAGCAGTGAGCATGGGACCGGGCACAGATCCGCCGATGAGGCCGAGAGTAAATATTTCAAACAGTTGTACGAGTAAGTGCATAGATTTAGTAGTGATATTTTTTACCTTGCAAAATCATCTGCGCGCGATAGAGTTGTTCCCATAATACTATGCGCGCCATTTGGTGGGTGAAGGTGAGAATGGAAAGTGACAGGGTGAGTTTGGTCAGTTTCGTAATTGCAGGGTCAAGGCCGAGTGGGCCGCCGATGACGATAACAATGTTGCTGTCGCCTTGTACCAAAAATGTGTTCAACTGCTCCGCGAGCGCGGTGGAAGAAAATTGTTTGCCGTGTTCATCGAGTGCTACTACTGTGGCACTCGGACGTTTCTGTATTTCGGCCATAATTTTGGCCGCTTCTTTTTTCTTGACCTCGGCCACGTTATCTTTTTCGCCAAACGATTCTTCGCGCAATTCCACAATTTCTAATTTAGCGTACGGCTGGAGGCGTTTTAGATATTCGTTTTCCGCCTCGCGCCAATACGATTCTTTGAGTTTGCCACAGCAGATGAGGGTGAGGTGGAGCATGGGTTTAAAAAATAATTGGTTTTCAATCTGGACTAATTTCTCTTATACACCTGTCCACTTTTTTTTCAAGTCCAAAAATTGGTCATTGCGGATGGCTTGGCGCATGGTCTTCATGAGGTCGAGGAAGAAGTGAACGTTGTGGATGGTGGCCAGGCGGAGGGCGGAGACTTCACCGACGGCGAAGAGGTGGTGCAGGTAACTGCGGGAATAGGTTTGGCAGGTTGAACACGTGCAGTGTTCATCAATGGGGCCGGTGTCGGTGGCGAAGCGGGCGTTGGTGATGTTGAGGCGGTGTTGCGTTTCGGTTGCATGATAAAGCATCCCGTGTCGCGCGAGGCGAGTGGGGGCGACGCAATCAAACATGTCGATGCCGCGTTCGACTACGGTAAATAAATCGGTGGGCGATAGACCGAGACCCATGGCGTAGTGTGGTTTGTCGGCGGGGAGAAACGGATATACCCAATCAAGAATATCAGCCGTGGCTTGCATGTTGTAGCCAATACTTTCGCCACCAATCGCGATGCCATCAAACGGGAGCGCCGCAATGAATTTGGCGGATGCTTCGCGCAGGTCACGTTGCAATGCGCCTTGCACAATGCCGAAGAGAAATTGTTGGTAGTTGTGAGTGGTGGTATTTTTTTGATGTTCGGCAACACAGCGTTCGGCCCAGCGGTGGGTGCGTTCCATGGCCGCGAGGGTGTACTCGCGGGTGGCGTCGTCTGGGGTGCATTCGTCGAAGGCCATGATAATATCCGCTCCTAGTTTGTGTTGAATTTCAATCGACGATTCGGGAGTAAAGCGGTGGGTGGAGCCGTCGAGGTGCGAACGAAACGACACACCGTCTTCATCTATCTTTACCAACTTTTCGTTTGACGTGCGTTTGCCGGCGCTGTCACTGCGTTCGCGTTGCACGCCGAGTGACAATACCTGGAACCCACCCGAGTCGGTGAGTATGGCGTGGGGCCAGTTCATAAATTTGTGGAGCCCGCCTTGCGCCGCGATTAAATCTTCACCCGGGCGTAAATGCAAATGGTAGGTGTTGCCCAAAATAATTTCCGCGCCCAAATTGGCCACGTCGGTTTGGTCGAGCGTCTTCACGCTGGCTTGAGTGCCGACCGGCATAAAGCATGGAGTCTCCACATCGCCGTGGTCAGTGTGCATCACCCCTGTCCGTGCGCGGGAGTTTTTGTCTTGGTGAGTGGTTTCAAAAAAAGACATAGGGAGTATAGTTGGGTAGAGTCTAGCATTTTTGCAGAAAAAATCAATGATTGGCCTATAAACAAAAAAACCTTCGGGTGAAGATTCGATAAGAGTTGAGATAAGGGGCTCCGAAGTAGGTCTACCCAAGTTCGCAAATGGCGAACAGGTAGACACTACTCCGGAGACAGACGCACCAGCACCAAA
The DNA here is from genome assembly GCA_964439095.1 of uncultured Gammaproteobacteria bacterium. GTDB lineage: Bacteria > Patescibacteriota > Patescibacteriia > Magasanikbacterales > GWA2-37-8 > CAYTMT01. The sequence continues at coordinate 6,574 of CAYTMT010000017.1, forward strand.
AACATTTAGAGGGGCACTCGCACCAGCACTAGGGCGGGTCGCGACATCTCATGGTTGCCTCGGTGGTTCGGGTGTGGGGGAAGGGTTCGCATCACCTTCCAGAGGGGATATCTGTGGGGGGCGTCCCCCCGCCGAGTTTTCGCTGAGCTTTAAGGTCGAGCGAACTCGTGGCGCTTATGAGCGCCCAGGTGGTCACGCGTGTGCATGACTCCCTCCGTTTTTGGGGCCATTTTAGGGCCGCCGTTAGTGAAAAGAACTGGTCCTCTTAGGTTTGCCCCAGCTGCGCACAGCCGGGACGGTATTGTTGTTCCGCCCTTTTTTGAGGAAACACTTTTCGCGCATTGTAGGCTCGGCGCGTTTACGAGCATGGGTTGAACTTTTAGGTGTCCTCCGTAGGGCTCACCAGAGCATGAGTGTCTCCCCCTCTGCGGGCGGTCGATGGTTGTTGATGTTGAGAAGAATCTTCGGTGTCTCTTCTCCCTGTGTTAAACTAGCTTCCTTGAAGCTACCACAGGAAACAATTGACTCGTTAAATCAGCTGTTTTCTGGGGTTGTTTCTCGTTTGTTAAGTACGAACCATTTACTTAACTGAGCATAATATCACTTTTACCTGCTTTTGTCAATACCCCCCTTGTGGATAACTACTGGGACAAAAAACTACCCCGCACCAAGGTGGTGTCGGGGTAGTTTGCGCCCATTCGTAAGCCGAATTCTGTCTGCCCACTTTTTAAGGCGAGGAGGCAATCATTTATCTAGGGCCGGCATTACTGCCAACCTCAAGCGATCGAACTTATCCAGGAGCTATAAGCTCAAGGCTGATCTTGCACCAGGTAGGGCTTGGCACACTCGACATTGCTGCCGAGCGAGTCTCGTTTTACGAGACACTTTTCACCTTTGGCTCACTCTTGCGAGTTCGCTAGTATAGTCTCTGTGCCGCTATCCCGCGATCCGCGTTGCCACGTATCGGGTGGGCGTTACCCATTACCACTTTTTTCGATTGCTCGAAAAGGTGTTCGGACTTTCCTCCCCACCTTGCGATGGAGCGATTGCCAGAATAGACGCGTTACAGGTATACCTTTTTTAGCGGGTTTTGTCAACCTTTACCCTTGGCGCACCACATTTTTTGGCTCACCGGCGATAAAGTTTTTAATGTTCTCGGCAGTGGCCACGATAATGCGCTCCAGCGCTTCGGTGCTGTTGAAGGCATTGTGCGGAGTAACGATGACATTGGGATGGTCGATGATTAAATTGTTCATGAGGTTGGTGCGGATGTCGCAATCGGCGCAGGCGCCGGAAAATATTTTTTCTTCGTCTTGGATCATTTCTTCGTCTTCCAGTACATCCAGTCCGGCTCCGGCCAGGTGTTTGCTTTGCAAAGCCAAGAATAACGCCTCGGGATCAATGAGTGCACCGCGGGCGGTGTTGATTAGATAACTGCCCGGTTTCATGAGTTTGATGTTGCGCTTGTTGATGAGATGGCGCGTGGTTGGCAGGAGTGGCACGTGCAAACTTACCACGTCCGCAGTTTTGAGGAGCGTGGGGAGTTTGGTGTAGGTAAAACTCAACTCAGTAGCCGCAGCCACGTTGGGGAAGGGGTCAAATGCAATCACGTTCAGCCCAAACCCACGCGCCATGCGAATGAGCGCCAGGCCAATTTTGCCAGTGCCGATAATCCCGAGCGTTTTGCCAAACAAATCCGTACCGCGTAGGCCGTGGTAGTCGTACAATCCTTCTTTTACTCGTTTCACCGACGGAAACAGTTTGCGGGTGAGACCAAGGATGAGCGCGAACGCGTGTTCGGCCACCGTGTGTTCGCCATAGGTGGGCACGTTGCACACCGTAACGCCATGTTTTTGGCAAGCGGTCAAATCAATGTGATCCACGCCAGTACTGAGCGCAACAATGAGGCGCAAGTGTGGAAGTTTTTTTAATAGTGTGGGCGTTATTTTGGAGTCTACAAAAATACCCAGCACTTCGGTGTCTTTTTTAATGTTGTTTTCGGTGAGTGGTTGGTCGGTAATCGCGGCCGGCAGTTGGAGGGTGGTGCGAGTGTAGTTGGCAAGCTCTGGCCAGATGCCGTAGATGGCGATTTTGGGTTTGTGGGCAAAGAGATTTTTCATAGGCACACGTTTGTGATAGGCAGGTATATTTGCTACAATAATAGCATAGTTTTTTTTGTATGCGTAGAGCACTTCAATCCACCCTCCATCAACTCCAAAAAATTCAACGCGACTTTATGGACAAAATGCACCAACTGGAAATGCGCCGGATGGAGATTTTGACCGATTACAACGCCAAGCGGGATGCTGTTTTGATTGCCCGGGTGCGGAAAGGGATTAAAAAGTAGCGCGTATGGCTCCATACGAACATCAGCCCGATGAAGTACAAACAGAGTTTTCTGCTCCCAAGCCAGAACGGTTTCCGCGTGCCACTATTGTGCCTGATTATGATCGGGAGGCGATTATGGATGAAGTGGAAATTGAACCACTGAGCGAAGACGAAGTGCGTGCCTTGGCCGCCGCGGTTGAGCGAGCCAAGACAGAAATTGCGACCGTGGGGAAAAAGGTGGAGGATGATACTGAGCGCGTGTTACAGCGACTCGAGGCGGAATTTCATGCGCAGTCGGAGATGTTTAATGCCGAAACCGAACAACACTACCGCCAAGAGCTGGCGCGGATTGTGGCCGAGGCGAAGGATGAGGCGAGTGAGGCCGAAGCGCAGGTGCTCGACGTGGTGAAAGCGGCACGGGCGGTGGGGAAGGCGGTTGCTGGTGCGGTCGCCGAAGGAATCGACATGGCCGAACGAAAATTGCTTCCAGAGCAATACAAACGCTATTTGGAAAAACAATTACAGGATTTGCCGAATATGTCGGCGGAGCAGAATATTGCGTTGGCGAAGAATATGATTGTGGCGGGGCAGGAGGAATTGTTGGTGGAAAATTTAGATAGGTTTCATGGATTGAGTGCAGAGCTAGCCTACAAAATATTAGCAAGTGAAGGTGGTGAGAATGAATTACTCTTAAATTTAAAAAGTTTTAATGGTTTAGATACAGGTATCGCTGAGCGAATAAAAGACCAGCCGAAGGACTTAAGGGATTTGTCATATCAAAACCACATACTTGAGTGGATTGATAATTTTAGAAAAAGCGACCAGTTGGGTGTGGTAGCTATGACGCTCAGAGGGAATGACGATACTTTGGGGAAGTATAGTGAAATATTGCAGAGATTTAGTGTCGATCAGGTTGAATTTTTAATAGATAAAGGTGCCGCGATACGCTCTATTGCTAGTAGCATTGAAAAATTTCCATCCGCTGATCGTTTGGTCGTTGCTAAAAAGATTATTGAAAAAAGTGGAAGCGATGATAGTCGTGGAATAATTGCGGCTAAAATACGCTTTTTTAGTCCTGCGGACCATCCGCTTGTTGCGAATTTGTTAATAGCACACGGTGGTCTTGTGTATGTAGCCGAGTATATCCAGGGATTTGAGGGGGTAGACCAAAAAGAGATTTTTAAAAAAATACTTGCCGAAAGGTATTTATCATGTGAGAGGTTTATAGACAAATTTAGAGGTTTGGACACAGAAATTGCTAAACAACTTCGCAGTAGGGCGGGCAGTGTTTTTGTGCTTGAGCACTTGGATAGTTTTACGGATCTGAGTTTTGAGTTTATAAAAGATTTTATTTGGGACCAAACTCCAGCAAAAGAGCTGGCTTTAATTATTGAGCATTTTAGTAGTCTTAATGCCAGCGACCAGTTGGCTATAGGGGAGTTATTGATAAAAAAAGGACATCGTGAATTAGTGATACAAAATATCGATAAATTTAAGACCGCTGATCGGCTGGTTGTCGTTAAACAGCTTGTTGAGGAGGATTCTTATTTTGTGTTACGTTATGCTGAAAAGCTTAGCGCAGAAGAGAGGTTGTTGGTGGCTGAAAATATTGTTGAAGATTCAACAGGGTACGCTCTTGTCCAGCCGGAGAATTTTAGTAAATTTAGTCCCAGCGAGCACCCTGCTTTGGTGGACTTATTAGTTAAGAATTTTAAGAAATGCGGGGAAGTGTTTTTTTCTTATTTTGATTGGTTTCAAGGAATAAATCATCCGGAGGTAATTAAGCGTCTTATTGATCAAGGCGAGTCGATGAGTCTTGTTATGCATGCAGGTGTATTTTCGCAAAAGGATCGTTCCTTAATTGCTGAGCTTTTGATTGAAGATAAAAAAGGTGAGGATCTTTTATATTACCTACCTAGCTTTGGGGAAGTTTCTCACGTGGAAATAGCTGAACGACTAATCGAAAATGGGCAATGTGATGTGCTGGTTGAAAAAATTGGTAGTTTATCCTTAGACTTGGTTGGCTGGCAGCAGATTATTCCAAAAATAATTGAACAAGAAACCGGTGGCCAACATCTCTTGGATTTTTTTCAAAGGTTTGATGCTGTTGGGCAGTCTGTGGCTGTTGCAGAATTTATGAAGCAAGGTATGTTTGTCTTTGCTGTTAGAGGAGCATATTATCTTCCTCTCGTCGATCAAGGTGCAATCGCCAAGAATCTCATCAACGCTGGGCGCATCCGTCTGGTGGATCGTTTTAAAGAATGTCTTAGTCTTGATCCAGAGACTGTCGAACAACTCGATAGTCGCAGACAAGAGTATTCTAAAGAAACCATGATTAAAAACATGGAAAATTTTTCCGTTGAAGAACGACAAAAAGTCGTTGAGCAGTTAATCGAGGAATCATACGGCGGTTTTATTATCCAGAATTTTGACAAAATTCCAGGGATTAATTATGTAGAAGTTCTTAAGAACATTTTAAAATCTTCAAGGTATCTCTCTCCATATGAAGTTATTAAACTGGTAGTTGATAATATTAGTAAAATTCCTGCCACTGAACATAGGGCTGTACTCGATGTGTTAGTGGAAAATGGTGGGAAGGATGGTGCCGGACCTCTTGCAGCAAATTTACAAAAATTCCAAGGAATAGATTTTGCTGATGTGGCGGAAAAACTCATTAAAATAGGAGGAGGGGAAGAGGTAATACGATGGGTAAGTAATTTTCAAGGGGTAAATCAGGCCAGTCTTTCTCAGCGTCTTATCGAGGCTGGATATAGACGGGGGGTTCTGCTCCGTCTTGATAGCTTTGATATTGCTTGTCAGGACGCTATCCTTGATTTGCTCATTGAAGCTGATTCTGGTTTTGAGGAAGCCGGAGATTTTTTAAGTTCAATATTTTTTCAATCCTGTACATTCGAACAAAGGAGCAAGATATGTGATCATGTATCCGAGGTTCTTCCGTTTGAATTAATCACAAACTATTATTTCCGTTATTTTTCACCTGAGCAGAAGGATAGAATATTTGAAAAAACCACTTCTCAAATGTCGTTTAAGTCTTGGGTGGAAGTTAGTAATAAATTAAGAGTTTTAGCAGTCCTAAACGAATGTGCTGCTACCTCTGATCAAGCCGTAAAAGCCATAGATTTTATTATTGAGAAATGCTTGCCTAGCACCCCTGAATTCTTTTTAGAAAGTTTAGAAACCCCTGTCCCCACACTTGAACAAAGAGTAAAAATTGCTGACGGACTTATTAAAAATTTCTTGGCTACTAACCCTTTGGTTCTTTTGCGTTATTTGGATAGCGATTACTTTTCACCTGTTCAGAAAGATGAAATAAAAGAAGGAGTTATTGAGAAAATCTCCTCTCAAACAACAGCCATTTTTTGGTTAAATGTCTCGGATGAATTGCTGGTGTTACAAAATCTAAATACACTAGCCACTACCGCCGATCAAATTAAAAAAGTTACTGCTTATATTATTGAGCGATGTTTGCCAGAAAAATCACCATTTTTTCTGTCTCATTTAGATAGCGCTGCTTTTACTCCTGATCAGAGGTCTAGTATGGCAAATTATTTGATTAACAATTTTTTACCTACCTGCGCTGATCGTAGCAGTTTACAAGCGGCGGTATTCATGCAAGAAAAAGTTGATTGCTATCGGGATCTTTATGCTGATTTTATATCTAAACAATTAGCACTTCTCGGAGACAGTTCAAAGAGAGGTGAAGCGATTAAAATTTGTGCCCGGCTTTGTCAGGCTGGAGACAGTAAATTACTTTCTGTCTTTGAGGCAGCTTTAGTTGTGGGTGACAAAACATTAGGAGGAATTTCTATGGCAACAGCTATCGATGTCCTTATAAAAGTTGATCTACCTGCGGTCTGTTCTTTGTTGTTGAGGATTTGTGCAGAATCCAAGTGTTCAGCACCTCAGCAGAAACAAATTTTATCAGGATTAACTATTAGCGGCAAGCCAGCTTCTTTGTCACCTAGTGTTTGGAGGTCGTTGCTAAGATGGTCAGAATCTTCGTTCCCTAATCCCTTGAGGATGGGGCATCAATATCGGAAGGATGCGCCAGTCGATTGGGCTGACCTATCTTTTATCACTGCACTTGAATCAATACCTAGCTCCTACTTACGTAAACTTTCTGAAGAATCAACAGATAGTGCTATGCGTTATTTTGGTAAAGATAAGTCAGGGGCAGGAATCCACCAAGAATGGAGTGAAGATTTTTCTGCTATTCCTCAACCGGTGTTTCTTCAAGCCAGTTTCTTGTGTGGTGGGGATAGGAATTTAATGAAAAAAATTGATCAGGTGTATGGGTTCATTTCCAAGTCCGCATCTGAGCAAAACAATCTTACTCAAGCAGTGATCCGGGCGGGTGAATTAAAGGGTGCGAGTTTAGATTTTTTAAGAAAATCTATCGAAAACGTCAATTCCGATGATGGTAAAAAGACAGGTGCGATCCTTGCTGAAACTTGTAAGTCGTTAGTATTTTTTGATGCACTGGCAAAACCACTCAAGTGGAATGTGGAATCTTTTTTGTCAGAAGTTTCTTCGAGTTTGCCGTTGGCAGAGGTAAATAGAGATCTGAAAAAGAGAATCGCTGTTAAATTGCAAGAAGCATTGCCACACCCCGAAATCACCATTGATCGCTTGGATCGTCTTGAAGAACGGTGGGGTGGCAATATTGAACCCATCACCACATATCTTGGTCGTTTTCCAGAGGCGAATGAGTACATTGCTGAGCTGGTTTCTGGGATGGACAGCGAAAGCCGTTGGAAAGCGAAACGTTATGGTCCAGAAAATCCAGTGGTACAAAAACAGCTCGAAGGGCTAACTGCGGAACAAATTTCTGCATGGAGCACGGATAGCGCCGCGAATATGAGTGAACTCGTTTTGAATGAAGCTGCTGATACCAAGCCCGCCCACATTCGTGGGCTTATTACCGCCGCAGTTGTAGAACACCAGCACATCTACCATCCTGAACTGGCTCCTGCTGGGCCAGCGTTTATGCAAAACAGGATCGCTGAAATTTTTAATGCCACCCTCCCCGAGGGGGCTGATGCTGACCATATCATCCGTGAAGGTATTGCTAGTTTGGAGGCTGATAATACGATAGTGAATAATGTCATTCGTCGCGTCGAGGCAACAAAGACAAAAAATGCCCTAGGGGAATTGCGAAAAATATTTCCTTTTACTATTAATAGTAAAAACGAAAACCTACTCAAGGGAGTTTGTAGTTTATCGGAGGCAAAACAATCTGCCGATGCCCGGTTGCTGGAGGCGTTTAAATTGGCTAAGGCCGACAAACAAAAAACGATTCTGTTGAATGAGGCTGATCTAAAAGAAATTGAAATGGAATTGGGTACAGTAGAAACGGGGGAAAGTGGCGCGGAAGAACAAATGGCCTTGCAGCGTCTTGGGTTGCCAGAAAATGGTAAAAATTTGAAACCGTTTTTTGATCGGCGCAAAGAATTGCAAGTGGCGATTAATATTCTGCGGTTGGCTACGCTTTCTTCTAAAGAAATTACTAGTGGTGCCTTGTTGCGCGGCAAGGGGGACAAAAAAGCATCGCGCAAAATGAGTGAGGTGCTTATTGATCTAAAGAAATTTTTTGATGCCATGCCTCCGTCACCGTTTTTACAAGATCTTAATAATATTGAACAAAGTTTGACCGAAAGTCAATCAAATCCAGGCACCGTCAATCGTCGGTTGGCATTCGTGAGCACCGACAACCCACAAATGTTGTGGCAGGTTGGCAAGTATCCACTTGGCTCTGGTTCGTGTCAAAATTATGAAAGCGGGTCATATGCACAGTCGCTTTTGGGTTATGTGGGTGATGCTCACAGTAAAGCGGTATTTTTGGTGGATATTAACAAATTATCCCCGGAAGATCAGGAGAGGGTTTCGTCTGCCACAGATTTTAGTGTCGCCATGTTAGAAACACCAGCACAATCATTGCTTGAAGCGAGTGTGGCGAGAACAGTGTTGAAGTTGGCTAAGACCGAAACAGGTCACGCAGTGTTCTTGGAGCCGACGTATACGGTGATCAACAAGGGGGATAAAAGTATGAATAGTAGTTTCGATGTGTTTGTGCAGGATTTTATTGCTCGCCCTATGGGTGTGGCTACTGCCAGAGGTGGCGATGGGGGAAGTGTGACTATACCGACGAGTAGAAATCCAGCAGGACAATATGAAGATGGTGCGGCGGGAAACGCTGGCCATGCTGGAATGGGAATCCAGAAGGGGACGTATAAAGTGCCGGCCCGATTTTTGTCAGAGAGAAAGAGTTAGACGTAGCCTAACAAAAAACACTGTCATATGCTGGCAGTGTTTTTTTGTATAAATGTTTTTTGTCCTACACCTCAATCACCACCGGCAATACCATCGGTCGCTTCTCGGTCTTGGTGAACA
>CAYTMT010000018.1:0-10176 GCA_964439095.1 uncultured Gammaproteobacteria bacterium
CAAATTCACTATGGTTGTCTGTGCTCGTAGCACTATCAAGGTGCCACAAACTACCCCTACTATTCTTTCCTGTTTTTATACAACCACCACAGGTCCGCATTCCCGACACACCACCAACAGTACATGTTTGATCACCTTCACACGTTTCACCAAAAACTTCCTCAACAACGCCATTACCACAATACGGCCCGTAAGATTTGCAATCAAAATTACAGGAATCAACACGGTTAGTGGCATATTTAACAGGAAAAGGAGTAATTGTTTTTAAATAACACTTGCCTTGTAACGGCCTAAAGACCGGACCTGAAGAAGTGCCTTGGGGGTTACAATTTGTGTCAATTTGGCACGAACGTCCCTGATAAGACGGGTTAGGACTAACGCAGGTACCAAAACCTTGAGCACTTGTTCCTACATCACACAACTCCCCGTTATTGGCGTCCACCTTTCCATTTCCACACTCTCCAGCCCCGCCATACCCAACACAATCCGCGTTACAATGTCCATACGTACCATTGATTCCCCTGCCCTCGTCGCACGTTTCTCCAGACCACGAATCCACCACACCATTGCCACACGTTCCTGGGGTGGTGGGATTGGTATTTACTCGAAAGGCAGAACAGTTCTTGGTAGCACTCCCACTCCACCTGCAGGTGTTGGGTTGGCAGGTCCTTAATGTGGCCTTAGTAACAACGTTGGGATCAGTGCTATTAATATTTTCCGTAGGCGCTCCTTGGCAGGCACTAATATCCACATCCTCACTACCTGGCGGATCGCACTGCTCTCCCGAAACAACGTTGACCACTCCATCACCACAACGTCCAGCATTGAGGCTGATAATTTTTGACGCATCACAAATTCCATTATTGTCATCCACTACCACGCGTGAGCGATTAAAGAATCCTTGCAAAAATTCATCCCAGTTGGTTACAGTTGACCCATTACCGATAGATCCTGTGCCAAACATATTTTCTAATTTGGCTTTTACAGTATAGCCAGTGGTGGTGGAGAAAATATAGCGATAGGCCAACGAATTTGGATTACAGGCAAAACTAAACCGCGCATCGACAATGCTCCAACCTGTGGTGGTGGCGTGCAGCACACAGGAGTCTCCCGTGGGACAAAATGAATTATCAGTACAGAATGTGCCCACCGCGTTCTTACAACTGCCGGCTTGACCTAAACGATTGATAGGATCCTCAGGGAACTGCGCTCCACTGACGTCGTTGTCCGCAAACTTAATCCATTCTGGCCAAGTACTGATATTGTTACCTGGTAACAAGGTGCCTGTTTTAAATTGTGGATATTTAGTGAATTGCGTGGCAATCTCAGCGTCCGATAACACGCGATTATAGTAGGCCATACCCTGCATAAAACCGTTGAAATATTCACGAGGAAAAAGATTTATCTCCTGTTCAGATGACATACGACCAAAGATAAGCGGTCGTGTATTTGTGGCCATGACTGGCAAAGATGATGCCGTGCCAGCCAGCGCACCGTTGAGATATAATTTTGCTTGTCGAATTTTTCCGTCGTATGTTCCCACCACATAATACCAGCGCTTAACTTCTAATGTACCAGGAGTCTCTGGACCAGGAACACCTTTCCAATCAGAATAATAACCACATGCCACCCCAGCTCCACCTGGAGTTTTGTTCCAAATATCAAATTTTAATTTACCCTTAAATATACGCAACCCATACCCACCATCACTACAAAGAGCGGATGTTAAAGCTCCGCCGCCTTTTTCCAATATTCTTGCATTGTTTGCATTGTTTAAGTACACCCACCCGGCCACCGAAAAACCAGAAGTGGCCATAAGCGAATCAGAATGTGGAGCAGTAATTACATCGTTGACCCCATCAAACTTGAGTGCTTGTCGCCCACCCACCGCCGCAAGCGTAGGACAGGTGTCTGTGCCGGCATTACCAGTATCCACACACTCACCGCTATTTCCACCTTGAATATCTGACACCGTAGTTGAAACCGCCACTTGACCTGGGAGTTGACGTAATATTTCTTCACCCTGATCAATACTACTCATTGGCCAAAAACTCACCAAGCCTTTGCCGCTCACCGCGATGCCTCGTTCCAAGCTCAGCTGAATTTCTCGCAAATCATTCAAACGCTGATAGTTGCGTTGTAGTCGAGTGATCTGATTGGAACATACTTGCCCCTCATTACAATCAAAATCCGAAAGGCAGCGTGCAGCTTCAGGATCAAGCGTATCAAAACCAACACCACAACGTCCAAAATCAGACAGATTAGTATTGAACGATAACCATTGTCCGGTTATTTGTCCAAAAATCTTGCGTGTTTCGGCAGTGGCATTGGCATTAATACTGAAAAGGTAAATATATGATTGTAGATTGGTTTTTCCACTGACAGTTGATGATGCATTGAGAACATCAACATAGACATTACTACCATCCGAAACTGCCCGATACCCGCCAACCATCACTTCGTTTGGCGTGCCAAAGAACCCACCACCACCCAACCGCTTATCGGCTTGGTACCAATCGAGCGGAGTAAAATGGTTGGGATTGGCGAAAATCTGGATACCAATGGCGTCGCTATTTTTATCATTAGTAAACAAAAATCGTTTTAAGGATGACGTAGCCGAAACAACATCGCGTGAAAGCTGTACCGTAGGCGTAAGTGCTGGCAAATCATCATTTACTCCAGGAGCCCCTGCATCGCGACAATATTGCATCTTGAAATTGAAATACGGCGGATTGTTGAGCGACGGAAAGAATGGAGACGGTGGGATTCCATCATTATTTCCTGGCGCATCTTCAAACGGAGCAGTGCTTCGTATTGGCCATGGATTTTCACAAATCATCACCGTTACATGGGCGCGGGCATGGGCACTAGAGGGAATAGTGCCAATTGTAGATGTATCATAAGTATTAGATGTAATCAGAGCACCTACCAACAAATCAACCTCACCGTTTTTGTCTTTTGACTGAACAGTATTTAATGAACTGGCAGTATTGGTAGTAAAAGATACAATATCATTCTCCGGACTCCAAAGATAATTCCAAGCGTAATAGTTGGGGATCGGTTGAATTAGTTGGTTTTTAACCAACCCATCACCACCAACCGTACTAGCGAACGCTTGAAGTGTTGTGGAGCTGAAAGCGCGACTAAAAAAGATATCCTTAGGGCTAACTGTTAATTGATCTAAAGCACACAGCTTATCACCGGTGATAAATTTCCAATTGATATTTTTTGTACCAACCCCCGCACCAATACTCACACCAAAAATATCACGGATCTTTGGATCAAGGATAACTGTATAGTCAGTGGTAGTAGCAAGAGGATGAGTGAGCTGGACTAACACATGCGAAGACGACGTTGATGATTCCGGATCATCAATAACAACAGAAACAATACCGGCATCTCCTTCATCACACCAAGTATTAGAAGTTATCCCAGGAGCAGCGGCCAACGTTGGCAAGCCAAAAAGTTGACGAGTAAAATTTACCACCACAATAAACGCTCGCTGATACCACGGAATACGAGCAACAGCCCCACCAGATTGAGCAACTACCAAATCTGTAACGTCCGCCGTAGAAGTAGAACACTCCGATGCGCTTTGTACACCGCGAGCAATGATAATATTACCAGGCAGGGTTGCCCTATCGATTACGCGGTTAAATTTTGCTTCCAAATAAGAGTTGGTACAAACATCACACACAGGCCGAGTGGCAATCGAAGCACTACTACAAATACTTGCTTGACTTGTTGGAGTGGTGGTAACACCCGGATACATATCAACAAAACGAGGGCGGGCATAGCAACAAGAATCAGCACCCACACCATACTCGTTTCCATAAGAAGCCTGGCATTGTTGATCAGTAGCAAAACCACACATCACCACAAATTTACCACTGCCTGTTTTTGATTCAGTTGCTGCAGTGATCGTCGATGATCTCGATTGCACCTCAACAGCCGATGGACTGATTACATCAAACACTCCCGTTACCAATGCCCACGGATCACTACCACCAGTACGGAGGGTTGGGTTAGTAGTCAACGAAGCTTGATCTTCACATACCTCATCCTCTCCCAGGCCAACCACCCCATCACCGCACACTGAGGGCACTGAATATAACAAGCTTGATCCCGCATGAAACATTCCTTTTGTTTCAGTGGTCACACAACCTTCCGAATGCGTAGCCGAACAATGATTTGTCTGATCATCAACGGAAGCGTCTTTGTTTTTGAATAAACAATAATCATTACAATCAGTACTTATTCCGGTTGAAAGATCGCATCCCGGATCCTCATCCGGATCTTGAATTCCATTTCCACATTCACTGTAGGCAGCGCGACAGGCAGCAAAATATTCATCAGAAGTAAATCCTGCTTTGTTGTTTTTATTAGCCTCACACCACGCTCGACTCAACTGTGTACCAAGATGCGTACAAGACGCCGAGCAATTCAAAGATGAAATAGGGGCAGAAATATCTCCGGGAATTGCTATATCACAATCTTCACCCAAGCCAATAAGACCATTACCACAGATAGAAGTACTCGTGGTGCCAAGTGCTTGTGCAGCTGAAACTGAACCTGGATTACGATTTTTAGTAAACCTACAATCTAAACCACAAAGTGTGGTGGTAGATGGCGCGTCACAATCTTCACCTGCCTCTACCACACTGTTGCCACATGCCGGCACTACCCTTTCTCGCTTACCAATGTCACTCCCCTTACGCACACAGTCAGCGGTACAGTTAGGATTGTTACCTTTTTTCAAAAACGAACTTACTTGGGCGATTTTAGTATTACTCGAACGCCAATCCCAACCAAACGCTTCAGCGTTCAAACGCTGACCAACAGCACTACATTTATCAGGCGCAGAGTATGGCGTGGCACCATATAGCACCTTGTCATCATATCGCTCTGCAAAATATTCAACAGGAGTAACATCTACTCGATTCACCGTACAATCGGTTTGTTTGGTAGCAAAACGCCAACTCAACGAAACGGGTAAATTTCCACCCGACACCGATTGTATACCGGTTTTGATAGTGACGCGATACAGCGTATTAGTAGCCAAAGGCACCCCTTTAGATGCAGCGGGAGAAATTTTGAGCACCTTACCATCCCCTACCAGGGAAACAGACATGTTACTCACCGAGGAAGCGGCTCTACAATTCTCATCGGCACACTTCTCCAAAATAACATTACCGGCAATGCTTCTTGAATCTAATGGAGCAGAAAAACGAACTCCAATTTCTGCATCAATACACACTTCCAAACACGGTCGTGGCCAATAATCCGTTATTTGTGGCGTACGGGCATCAATCGTGAGCGTGCTCGTGCCAGTAAAACTAAAATTACCTGCATCAGTATTTGTTGAAACAATAGCTTTAATAGAAACCGCATCTTGAGGATTACTCAAACCAACACCTACAGTATTTTTTAGCGCATTAGCAGTGGTAGTCGACTGTCCAGAATGAACAGTCGTAGCATAACTAGTATTACTACTCCCCCACGACCAATTTGTTCCTCGTGTACTCATCATAATACAGCGCTGGCCACTAAGAAGGTCCCCATTATATATCAAAGCGCTTTCACTCCCTGCCGGAGCGTGAATCGGGCTGTCGGTCATGTCTGTGGTCCACGGATTCGGCAAAACAGCCACACGACGAATTTTGCAATCTTGATCCCCAGCTTTAAACACAAAACAATAGGCAGAACCTGTTCCGCATGTTTTGTCCGTTGCAGCTGTCGCCAAATTCACTGAAACCAAATTACTGGAAGACGTCGCGCTTTTAATTGTATTTTTTAGATTTATCTGGTACCAAGCTCCCGGTATCCACCCCTGAGCAGGAGGTTCAATTGAAACAGCTCTACCAGCATCATCCGAGTTCACACTAACCGTAAGGGCACTACCAGAGGTTACACAATCGCGAGGAGAGCTTAAATCTCCACTATCATTACTACATTGAAAAATTGCAGCTCCGCTTTTTAGCGACGGGAGATCCATAGGCAAAGAAAATTGCACCTTGATGGCAGCAGTTTTGCAGACATTATGGTGATCGCCTTCGGCGTTGGTATCCCACATAATACTTGGGGATGGTGAGGGCAAAGCACCGCCATTTTCAGTAACCGCATCGCACCGCTCCACCACACGAGGAATTTCGGGAATTTTTTGGGTAGCAAAACGCCAAATATACCCAGCATTGCGATTGTCGAGCGCACATTCGGCGGTGTTAGGAATAAGTGTTCCCTGTCCACTTCCCAAACTACAACATTTAAAATTAGCAGGGAGATCTGCAGTATCTTTCCCAAAACAATTCTCGGCCAAAAACTTTACTGGATTACTTACCTTGCCATCCACACCACGGAGCACGCGTACATCTCCTGAAACTGTGGTAGTGGCCGGGCGAGCCGATAACATATTTGCTGCTATGGGCGCAGCTTGAAAAGCCCGCACACTCGAGGTGATAGAACCACTCACCGTGTCTGGTCCAGCAAAATACACATCAGCCACTTGCGCATAGCCATTTGAATCAGCTTGGAGTTGTTTGATTTCTTCTAACGAGAGCGGGCGCGACCAAAACGAAACATTGCTCATGTCACCATTAAACATGTGCACATATCTATCTGCTGGATTGGCCACATCACCCCATTTTCCCAAAGAAAATTCTGCAAAATTACCCGTAGTATCCCAAGCAAAATCATTGTGATTAAAAGTGGTGGAAACATGAGCGATCAAGTCCCCGCTCAGATTAAAAGTGAATGCTTCCAGCACGGGCGAGTCTAATTTTGGATTCCAGGTAACCACATAATGATTCCAGTCTTTCATCTGATCTTTATTCGACAACGTCAAGAAAGCGGTGGAAGAGATTGTTTTATCCACTGAATTCCACCACAACGCCCGACTATAGACGTTATTATCGCTAGATTCTACAGTAAAGGCATTTCCCTCCCAGCTCCCAATAACCAAAAGTGCCGAGGAGTTATCTGATCGCGGTTCACGTTGTGGCGCGCCATTTCTTTTTGCCCACAAGGAAACCGTGAATCCTTTTTCCGGATTAACAAAAGGTTTTCCTAAACTAACATAATCACCAGTACCATTAAAATGGATTGCACGAGTAATTCCCGTTACCCCACCCGGGCCTGCCACCATAGACGTAGTGGTGGCGCCATACCACGCACCACCTTTTTTATTATTTGATGCACTATCAAAAATAGTACGCAAAGAGGTATCGTCATCCAACCGCCACCAATGCATAAGTTGATCGGCAAATGCTAACTCACTCGGGAAAGTAAAATATTCTCCTTGTAGTTTAATAGATTTTCCGTTTGCCAACGGCAGGCCCGCAGACAACGGGTCGATTCCACAAATACCCGGAGCAGGAAACCGTTCAGATAGAGTAAATAACGAGGGAGTAACAATTTCATTGGTGCGCAATATCCCATCTTTGGTGGCTTTTACAATAATGCGAAATTGCGTACCCAGAGAAAATGGTGCGTCTTTAGGAAATTTCACCACAATCTGATCGTCCTGCCACACACTAATAGCGCTGCACTGCACTGGAAAATCCCAGTTACCAGAAACCCTTTCCGCTGAACCAGGAATAAGCGATCTTTTTTCAAAAAACAACTCTCCTTTTATTGAACCAAAATTACGACCACGAATAGTAATATACTCCCCCTTTGCACCCTTATCCGGAGAAACTGAAGTAATCACTGGATCAAGCGAATGAGCAGCTGCGTCATCAATAAAAAACAGCAAGCGATTACTTTCTTGTCCTGTTTTTACCACACTCACTTCGGCGACACCGCGGGTTGGTGGTGGAACCTGAACAGAGGAAATAATAAAATTATTCCAATTTTTTGATGGATCAGAGACTACTGCTTCAGTGGTAGTATTAAAAGCCACCTTGTCCTCATTCTGTACCCGCACCACTCCAAATCCCGCACCTTGTAGTACAACATTACCCTGCCCCGGCATACCAGAGTTCGGCGTTACCGAACAAAGACCCGGCTTTGGGTCACCACCAACCGAAAAATCGGTAAATATCGAACCAACATTACCACGACTGGTTTGATTGGGTACATTATCGGTAAAATCAACCTCTTGGCGAACACCATTACTATTTACCGAAACCACCTTGATTGGACCGTTTACTGCTGTTTTAGGAACGACAACAATAATTTGATTGTCATTCCATGTGTTATTACACTGCGTTGGTGATTCCGCTTCCACCCACCCACTATCACCAGTTAACGAACGATCGAGGCCTGTAGTTGCTTTAGTAAAAAATACATGCCCGCGTGTTTGGCCAAAATTTCGCCCAGCAATAGAAACAAAAGTGCCCACCGGACCAGAACCAGGCGACCGATCAGTTATAGTAAGACGATCAACGCAAACACCATTTGTACACGAACCGCTAGCGCACTCTGCATTTGCAGTGCAGGCAGCTCTTTCGCACGCTCCACACGTCTGGCCACCACAATCCACATCCGTTTCGTCACCATCTTTTCTGTTATTAAAACAATGGACTGCTCGAATCGTAAATTCAACATTGGCAGCAGCGCTTAAACCAGCCCAATCCACACCCACGGCTTTCAGTGTGTGCTTGCCAAGAACGGCCTGATTCCCGGTGATTTCTGCTTCAACCGTTATATCAGTTTGACAACTTGTGATTCCACCACCAACTATAGGCGCAACCGCACCATCAAGTAAAACTGAATAATTTTGTACCCCCTGATTATCATGCAGATGAAGCTGTACCGGAATAGCGGTTGCCTCAGGCAGAACCGCACTATTCCAAGGCTGCCAAATTGCAATAGTTGGTGGAGTAGTATCAATTTCAGAAGCGGTAGTCATGGAAACATCACCACACTGCGCCCCAGAATTACACTGGAGTGATAAATTATCCGTACTTTTTATGCTCAGCCGTTCACTTGGCGTACTTGGAAACTGAAGTTTATAGATACTATTTGCTTCAAAGCAGGTATTTTTGACTGCACAGTCACCGCTTGGCATAAAAGAAACGATTTGTTTTTGTGCCGCATTGAGATATGCCCACCCTCCCGGCACAAGCTCTCCGTTTTCTTTGCGAATTTGTACTCGGTTATTCTCATTTAAGGTTGAAACTGCAACCGACCGATTAAACACAAGAACTGGAGAAATATTCCGTACGCATGCTTGACCGTCGCTTGGTTTAGCTACAAGAAAGAAGGTATTTTGTCCTTCAGAAAAAACTGCCCCACCCCCACCACCTCCACCATTTTGATCTAAATTTCCGTCTGTAGTTGCTCCTGCCAAACGTGAAATGATAAAACTAGTAATCGCGTAGGCAGAAAGAATAATAATGAGCCCAATAATACCATTACGCAACAACTGCTTGGCTTCCGTAATTTGTTCCTCATTACCTCCGGCAGTCATCCACAAATAACCGGCATACAAAATAATAAGAAGAGCTACAACACCAAGCAATCCAAGAAACACCTTGATAATATTGGCAACAATGAGGCGAACATCAGTAACACCCAAACTGGCAGTAGAACTCACCGAAGCGAGCCCTAACCCACCGTCGACTTGAGCAAACGCAACAAGTCCAAAAGAAAAAATTGATACCCCAGAAAATAAAACGATGCCGAGTAACCACCAACGAGATATGTGAAATTTTTTAGTCATAGTTAATTTGTTTGACTTGCCGCTCGCAATTCATCAAGACAAGTACTGGTTGAACTAAGCGAGGTGGTGGCGATTCCATTACAACAAAAAGTCATACCCGGTATTGAAGCATCAACCGCGCAGCAATTAGCACCGCTTACGTCACAGACTACTGAGTTCCCGTCGGAATAACTTACCGGCTGCCAAGGATTAGCGGCGTCACCTTCCGAAGCAGGACCTGTTCCAGGGGTAAAACAATTAAAATTAACATCTTGAATAGCGGAAGTTAACACTGGGTAGTAATAAGCCAACATTTTATCTTTAAAAGAACAATGCGACATAACCACGGTGGTAGTAGAATGAGCCGAAGTTCCATATTCCAAAAACTGTGAAACAGTCTTGCAAATAGATTCTTCCCCCAGCGCCGAAGAAGGTGCTGGTTTTTCTACAATATCAATTTTATAAAATGGCTCGACGCGCATACGTTTAGAAAAAGTCATTTTCCAGGGAGCGTTAGCTGGAACATTTTCAGCATT
>CAYTMT010000018.1:10186-15172 GCA_964439095.1 uncultured Gammaproteobacteria bacterium
TTTACTTGCGATAAAACCGGAGAAGTAACATCCACTTGATTAAGTGCGGTGAACGATAGACGAAAGTTGTCACCTGCTGACACCCCAGCGCCGGACGATGGATTAAATGGTGGGTCGTTAACAAAACTACCACCTTCATACCCACCACTCCCATTGCCGTCAAGGGCGTTTCCAGCCATATCAGTAATACCTGTAAATGGTTTTGCAGTAAACGATCCAGCACCAACCGAATCAGCCGTGCGCAGTATCCATTGAAAATTATTTTGTTTGTTATCTGGAACCGGCAAACAAAACACTTGGTCGCCACAAGAATTTTGACCACAAGCGAGCGACGGCGTGAATTCCAAAATCGAATACCCGGCCCGCAAATTAAGCGCACCCTCCGGCAAGGCATCCTGAGTATCTTTTACAAAAACATGCCCATTTTGTACGTGGTAATATTTGTTGGTCGCAGAACCTTCAAGCTGTAATCGCCCTTGAACCCCAATTGGATTAATAGGCTCACTAAAAGCGATCTGTACCACACTGTTCTTTGCTTCACTGTTTCCTTGACCAGGAAACGCAGAAACGACGTGAGGCGGTGTGTTATCAACACTCGTGTTAACCGTAAATTGCCACTGATAAAATCGATTTCCGTCAAAAATTTTTGGATTTTGGTGGGCAACATCGTCCCAGCGGAGACTATTCCCTACTCGCACTTGATAATTGGTGTTTATAGAATCACTCCCCAGCAAAGCGAAGGGACGAATGACAATGGTATATACACCAGCAAGACCATCCACAGTGCTTGGACTGGCGATCGCAGCCGCACCAGCAATTGGTTGAATAGCGCTTCCAGCCACTGCGCTCACATTGATAGTGTCGTTCCCCAGGTTAAGACTGTCACAATCACGGGCCCAATCAAGCGCTTCTTTATCCGGCACCACACAATCGCCATAGACACCATTACCATTTTTGTCAGTAATAAAACTACTCAATAGAACCGGATAACGAAATGAGATGGTAATCAGGGTATTGCGCGGAATATCAGTTTGATCACGCAAGGGATAGTGGTCAGTAATTTGTCCACCCAACGCACCACTACCACTCAAGTTAAAAAAACCTGGCGCTTGTGCAGCAATATTTGCACCCTCATTATTTCCCTCTGTCGCACGGGTAAGCAAAGAAACAACAAACGAAGTAATGGCATAGGCCGAGAGAATAATAATAAGCCCTACCACCGCATTACGAATAATATTTTTGGCCTCGGCAATTTGTTCCTCATTACCTCCGGCAGTCATCCACAAATAACCGGCATACAATAAATAGAGAAGCAAAAGCACCCCGACCAAACCAAGCGCAACCTTGATTACGTTGGCGATAATAAGACGAATATCAAAAGCAGCCAATCCGGTTGATGATTGGACCGATGTAAGCTCTGTAATTGCCGCACCCGTTGCATTACTACCAACACCTGCAGCACGAACGGAAAACGAGGGACAAAGAAGCAAAAAAGCCATTCCCAAAATCAGACCGACCCCAAAAACGGCTTTTCTCTTCGAACTAGACCAGTGAGCTATCCATTGAAGCATGGGACAATGGAAAACTAATGGATTAAAATTCTAACTACTAACGACGAAATGATTGGCGTGATTCTTCTTCTGGCATTCTGCCAATTTTTTTAAGATACGCGATCTTTTCTCCAGCACGCAAACGATGCAAAGCACTTTTGCGACGCATGTTTTTACCCTTTTCAGATACAAAAAAACGAATTTTCTTGACCTGCAAGAGTTTACCGGATTGTTGCCAGCGCTTTTTGACGCGGCGCATGTACGTTTCGAAAGTTTCCGCTTTGTGACGTTTAATCTCGGACATACGTTCACCTCCATTTCGTTAAGATTGAAAACATAAAAACCTTTCTATAGGATACACGATTTACCACAATTCGTCAACCAACGGCAATTTCCTTCTCCAGCTTGCGTTTCAAAACCGGAACCACCTTCTTTTGATCCACAATTTCTTGGATTCCAGACTCCATATCACGAATAATGACCGTGCCGTCCTGGACCTCTTTTTGGCCCAAAATAAGGGCATACGGGGCCTTAAGATTGTTAGCGATTTCCAACTGAACTTTGAGGGATGTTTTGAAGAAATTGAAGGCAATATTGAGTCCGCTGTCGCGCAACTGATTAACCATTTGTAGCGCTACCGATCGTGCTTTATCACCCAGTTGAGCAAAAAATACGTTGCACGGTTCGGAAAGTGGAATTTTGAGCTCATTTTTTTCTCGAGCAACTTTGAGCGCCGCCACTACACGCTCCACACCAATCGAAAATCCAGCTGCAGGCGTTGGTTTACCACCCATCATTTCTACCAACAAATCATAGCGCCCACCACCACCAAGAGCACTCTGAGCGGTTTCGTTTTCTTGAGCAGTGGAATAAAATTCAAAAACAGTGTTGGTGTAGTAATCTAGTCCGCGTACCAAGGTATGATCAAGCACATAGGGAATGGCCATGTCATCAAGATACTCAAGCACCTTGGTAAAATGCTTCTTTGATTCTTCTCCTAACCATTCAATGATTTGAGGCGCGTCTTCCTTAACTGGCTGGCACTGTGCTTCTTTGCAATCAAGTAACCGTAAAGGGTTTTTGAGCAAACGCTTTTTGCATTCTTCACACAAATAACTGCGTTTACTGCGGTAATAGGTTACCAATTCTTCGCGATAGCGTTCACGATCGGTTGGGGTGCCAATACTGTTTACATGCACTTCCACCGGAAGGCCAAGGTCTTGAAACAAGTCATAGGCCACTACCATCAATTCAGCATCAGCAATCGGATCGTTACTACCAACGGTCTCAAAACTTGCTTGATGAAATTCACGGTATCTGCCGGCCTGTGGGCGATCGTGTCGAAACATTTGACCCCAGTACCACATTTTTACTGGCTGAGATTCGTTCCATAATCCATGACCAATATAGGCACGTGCTATGGCAGCAGTACCTTCGGGACGCAAACATACTTTGGTTCCATCGCGATCTTCAAATGTATACATTTCTTTGTCTACCACATCAGTACCTTTTCCAATCGAGCGTACAAACAAACTCGCTTCTTCCAAAACAGGAGTTTCGATTCTGCCAAACTGAAAAAAATCCGCCAACGCCTCCACCCGGTGATAGATTGCTTTCCAATAACGTTCTTCGCGCGGAAGAATATCATGAAAACCACGAAGTACCGAAAATGTTTTCTTGCCCTTCTCCCAGCCAGCATCTCCGGCCGGAGTTTCGGGTGTCTTTGGTTTTTCTCTTTTTACTGATTGTTCTTTATTTTTTACTGATTTTACTGTCGGTGTTTTTGGTTTCTGACGAGGCATACGGTAAAAAAATAACGGTGAACATTAAATAGTGGGAGAAAATGCTGGTGCAGAAAAAGTTTGTACGCGATTGAGAGGATACCCGCGAATCCAAGCTCGACCAACAATTTCACTGCGATCAATAGGGCCGAAACGACGAGAATCGTAACTGTTCTCACGATTGTCTCCGAGTACAAAAAACTTGTTCGGACCAAGCGTCCAAATACGATCTCCGGTGGTTGGAACACCTTGCGGTATATAAGACTCCTCAACAGTAATACCTTCCGGATGTGCAGTATTAAATACAGTAACTTTCCCATTTGACACCTGAACTCGCTCTCCCGGCAAACCCACAATACGTTTCAAAAAATATTCTTTTTGATCAACTGGCGGAACCAACACCACTACTTCTCCCCGCTCCGGCTCCCGCAAACGATAGGACAGCTCATCCACAATCAAATATTCATGCTCATAAAAATTTGGCTCCATGCTGGCCCCTTTTACATAGAACGGCTTAAAAAGAAAATAACGCACCGACACGATAGTGATACCGGCCAAAAATACCACTTTGGCAAATTCTAAAAATACCAACCCGGTGGCAATTAACGAACGCACTAATCGAGATTGTGTAGTTGGAGACATAAATAAATATAATGGCAATATACCATGTTTTTTGACTCTTGGCAACCTATACTCCATTCCTATTCTTCAGGAAAAATCTTATTCCCTTCTTCGTCATAAATACTAATAGCCAAAACGGGACAAGATTGGGCGGCCATCAAAATAACGTCTTCACCTGCAGCATCAGGATCAACCACATAGGCCAAATTATTCTCGTCAAGCTGAAACACTCCTGGAGCCATAGCTACACAAGGACGTGCCCCAATACAAGCAGTACGATCAATAACGATACGACGAATTTTTCCCGGAACAGTACGCGTGCCTACTGATTCGACTGCGGATGTTTGAACATTAATTGTAAGCGGAACATCGGACATATTTTAGATACCTAACATAGTACGTAATTCTTCATTCATTGTCCATGGCGGTTCAAAAGTAATTTCTACATCAACCGTAGTTGCACCAATATTTATCACTGCATCACGGACACCGCTCATCAATTCCGGCCCTGCCGGACACATAGGTGTTGTGAGCGTCATAACTACCGACACAGCATTGTCTTCCTGAATGACAATATCATATACCAAACCCATGGTCCAAATGTCCATACCCACATCGGGGTCTTTCACGGTTTTAATGGCTCCGATAATTTGGTCGCGTGTGAGCATAGTTATAACCACTTTGCATAGCCTTCTTTTTCCACTTGTTCGGCTAATTCTTGGCCACCACTCGCTACAATTTTGCCCTGTACCATAATATGCACCACATCCGGTTGCACGTATTCCAAAATGCGATTGTAGTGTGTGATCATGAGCACTCCATGTTCGGCCGAGCGAAACCGATTGATGCCACCCGCCACAATTTTAAGCGCGTCCACATCCAGCCCAGAATCGGTTTCATCGAGAATGGCGAACCGTGGATTGAGCACCAACAATTGAAAAACTTCCAGCCGTTTTTTTTCTCCGCCCGAAAAACCCACGTTGATACTGCGCTTTAACCAATCGGTGTCAAATGATAATTCTTGGGCTTTGGCG
>CAYTMT010000019.1:0-242 GCA_964439095.1 uncultured Gammaproteobacteria bacterium
TATATAAAACTATGTTAACATTACGGGCACGTATTTTTGTAATCGTAAGTTTGATAATCTTGGCTTTGCTAGGCCTGGCACTGTTGTTGTTTGTATTTTTTAAAAAACCAGTAACCACAACTCCAACTGGTGATGCTGGATCTCCACAATCTTCTTTGCCCGATGCAAATTTGAATGGTCAAGGTGGGCAACCTGCACCGTCTGGTTCTCAATCAGTGGTGCCACCCATTTCTACCGAAGCG
>CAYTMT010000019.1:252-14450 GCA_964439095.1 uncultured Gammaproteobacteria bacterium
ATGGTTCGTATTCACTTGATAGTAACTTTCAGAATTTGCGCGATCTGGAATCGATGGTAACGCCCGATTTATGGAAGGTGTTTAGTAAACGTTTGTCGGCAGTAAGCGCTCTAGGAAAAGACAAACTTGGTGTTTCGACACAGGCAGTGGGGGCCACGCTCACCACCTGGAGTCCCGACGCAGCTATAGTAACTGTGGAAACCATGCGCACTGAACAAAAAAATGGCGTATTTCGTACCTATAACCAAGAAGCGGTAGTAAGTCTAAAAAAGAGCGGTGATCATTGGCTGGCCGACGACATTAAGTGGAAATAAAAATATGTGGGGGAAGATTTGTGCGGCAGGGAAGAGAATACGAGATATTTTCTTCCCTGTTTTTTGTGTGGAGTGTTCTGCCGAAAATGAATGGTGGTGCGCGCGGTGTCGTCAGGCGCATGGTGAACATTCAGTTATTATTCGAGAAAATTTTTCGCACTTAGATAAGGTGGTGGCGCTGTTTCGTTATCACGACCATTTGCCAATTGCGCGGCTGATTCATTTATTTAAGTATCGCTATGCCTTTGGTGTGGCCGAATTGTGGCAAGAAGTTTTTAGAGAACGTTGGCCGCAATTGGAAGCTGTCTGGGGAAGTGGGCCGGTGGTATTTGTGCCAGTCCCGCTCCATCCTCGTCGTGAGCGCGAGCGTGGTTTTAATCAAGCGCTGCTCATCGCCAAAGCATTGCGGAGTGCGCTGTTGGAAAAAACCGGCATGGTGCACCAGGTGTCCAGTGGTGAACTGGTTCGTTGTCGTAACACCAAACAGCAGGCCACGTTGGCCGGAAGCGAACGCGCCGAAAACATGCAAGAGGCATTTGTGTGGCGTGGAAAGGGTACGGTGCCAGAGATGGTAGTTTTGGTTGATGATGTGTGTACCACCGGAGCAACACTCGAGGCGTGTGCAACGGCACTTCGACGAGCGGGGGTGAAGCAGGTGATGGCGATGGTGCTTGCGGTGGCTGGGTAGGGAGTTGTTGTGTTGCAAAAATCACCCTGTATCGGGTGATTTTTTTCTGCGGAGAGGGTGGGATTTGAACCCACGGTCCGGGTTAGAGCCCAGACGACACGTTAGCACCGTGTTGCTTTAGACCACTCAGCCACCTCTCCAGGTGTGTAAAACTCACTTTGCCCGCCGTATCCGCCACTGAGGCGGAGAAGGCAGGGCCACCTCTCCAGTAAGGTGCCATTATCATAACAAAAGGATCTGTTTCGGTCAATATCCCTCTCTTGTTCGTTTGGGTGGGGCAGGGTATAATGCAGGGCATAAATCAACAGTAAATTTTTCCAATGACTCAAAAACACCAATCATTACTTCCGGTGTACATGGCGGTATTTTTGGATATGCTGGGGGTGGGGATAATCATACCGGTTTTGGCGCCATTGATTATTTCATCAGGGAGTTTTCTTTTACCTATCGGTACGGCATTTGCCACCCGCACCATGATTTTGGGATTTTTGACGGCCACTTATCCGTTGGCACAGTTTTTTGGTGCCCCGGTGATTGGTGTGTTGTCTGATCGTTATGGCCGCAAGCCGGTTCTCTTGGCTTCTATTTTTGGATCTGGTATTGGGTATGTGCTTTTTGCTTTGGGGGTGGTGTGGCACGCGCTCCCCATTTTATTTGTGAGTCGTTTACTTGATGGTTTTACCGGAGGCAATATTTCGGTAGCGATTTCGGCTATTGCAGACGTAAGTACCGAAGAAAACAAGACGCGTAATTTTGGATTGATCGGGATGATGTTTGGTCTGGGGTTTATATTGGGGCCATATATTGGTGGTTTGTTGTCAAACGCGGCATTGGTGCCATGTTTTAGTTCGGCCACGCCATTTTTTGCTGCGGCTGCTCTTTCGGCTATAAACATTTTTTTGGTTTCAGGCATGTTTCGAGAAACGCTTCGCGTTCGTTCTACGGCCCGCGTTTCGCCGCTCGCTGGTATCGGGCACATTGCGCGCGCGTTTCGGATGCGTGAATTGCGTGCGATGTTTTTGGTTTCTTTTTTAATTATTCTTGGCTTCAATTTTTTTACTCAATTTTTTCAGGTTTATTTAGTAGGAAAATTTAATTTTTCTGAACCGCAAATTGGCAATTTGTTTGCCTTTACTGGAATTTGGATCGCGTTGACGCAAGGTGTGCTCATGCGGCCATTATCGCGCAGGTATAAGCCAGTCCAAATGCTGATGGCGTCCATTCCTGCTTTGTCGGTAGCCTTGTTTTTATTGCTCCTTCCCGCCCAACCAGTTCAGTTGCTTATGGTGATGCCGCTTATTGCTATCAGTAATGGGATAGTAAATCCATCCACCACGTCGATAATTTCTTCGCTGGCCGATGAAAGCGCACAAGGTGAAATTATGGGGATCAACCATTCGTTTCAAGCATTGGGTATGGCTATTCCACCGATCGTCGCTGGATTTTTGGTGTCTATTAATCTGCGCTTTCCGTTGATTGTTTCTGGTGTAGTTACTTTGGTTGCTTGGCTGATTTTTTTGCGGTATGTGTGGACAAAGCATCGTCCGGAACCAAAAGTAGACTTTCGTTAGTTTTTTGCCTAGAAAGAAATAACCCTCTCACAGCATGTGCTGGAGAGGGACAACGATGTATCAGAGAAGGGGCGACGGGTGCGAGCATTGCCAGCATTGGGTTTGGAGAGAACTCCTGGCCAATAGGGGGCGGGGTCGCAATCATCAAAAACATCATTACTGGTAGTATGCGATTATGATTTGAAGTTGTAAAGGGGATAAGTTTTTTGAAATGTTGGAGTCTTTTGACGGATTGATAAAAAATGATATAATCAAAGAAAAGAAAACATCTGTATGTTTGAGCGTCGGGAACAATTTATTTTACCCATTACCACCGACAACAACGAAGGGGTGAGTATTGATTCTTTTTTTGGTGTACCAACTACCTCGTGGCACGACGAAAATCGCGTGGAAGGGGAGCTGGCTGTGGATGTGCTCGAAACCGAAGAGGCGGTAATTGTGGTGGCACCCATGGCCGGTGCCAACACCGATCGTATTCAGGTGCATTTACACAATGACATGTTGACCATTCGCGGTGAACGTTTGTTTCCAGTTATGTTTCAAGGAGAACGCCATGCCGAAGAAAATTATTGGGGAACATTTTCGCGTGCTATTATTTTACCAGCCGAAGTGCGCAGTGAAATGGTGAACGCTGAGTTTAAAAATGGCGTGCTCGTGGTTACGCTTCCCAAAGCAGTAACGACCAAACGTATTTCGGTGATGGTTATTGATGAATAGTTTTTGTATGACTTTTTTTAATGCTAAGACAGGTGAGGGTGCGGCAGTGTCGGCTCGCCATTTATTGAGAAATTTGCTTCTTGCGGGTTTAATACTGGTGATTGGTGCTGTCGGTATAGGGGCTGGTGCTTTTTGGTATGCAGAATCATATACAGGAAGAGTGTTTCCGGGCGTGACTATTGGTAATTATCCGCTGGGAGGCTTAACGCAGGGAGAGGTGGAAAACGTTATAGAGGAATTCAATAATCGTTTAGCAAAGGATGGTCTTAATTTTGTTGTTGATGGTTCTGGTCACAAGAATTTTGATATTACTACTGGTAACGGCGAGGATACTGTACAGTTGGTTAAAGTAGAAATCGGTGATATTCCAGTTCAGGCCATAAACGCTGGTCGGCAGGGGTCTTTTTTGGAGCGTCTGTTCGAGCCGGTTTTATGGCGTTTTAATTTTGTTTCTGGAATTCACTTGACACCAGTGGTGACCGTGTTGGATCGTGATTTGCGCGCACAATTACAGGATGCCCTTGTTTCTTTTGAGGCTCCGGCACATAACGCCAAAGTAGTGGTAGATAATATGGCTCTTGGTTCTTTTCATGTGCTTGCTGATCAGGCTGGAGATATTTTTGATTATGATGAACTAGTAGGTCAAATAAAACAATCTGCTGCCTCACTTGCTCTTGGTTCTATTGCGATTAACCGTCATTCGTTTGCGCCCACCGTAAGTGTATCTGAGGCTGAGGCAGCTGCGCAAAAACTTTCAGCAATATTAGGGGCAGGAGATGTAATCTTTACTTTCTCAGACCCGGAAACAAAAAAAATTCAAGAGTGGCATGTACCCCCCACAACGTTTTCGTCGTGGTTGATTGTAGAAAAAAATAGTTCAGGTGATCCGGTATTATTGCTTGATCGGAATTTGGTAGCTAGTTATCTTGATTCAGTTGCTTTAGATATAAATGTTCCGGCCGTGGAGGCA
This sequence comes from uncultured Gammaproteobacteria bacterium, assembly GCA_964439095.1. Classification (GTDB taxonomy): domain Bacteria; phylum Patescibacteriota; class Patescibacteriia; order Magasanikbacterales; family GWA2-37-8; genus CAYTMT01. The sequence continues at coordinate 4,513 of CAYTMT010000019.1, forward strand.
AAGTTTTCGGTTGGTGCGGGAAAGGTAAAAGAAATTCAGTCCGCTCGTGCGGGAAGAAAACTAAACGCAGTCGCGACTGTTTCTAATACCGAAGATTTATTCGCCATGCGAGGGACACTCGCCACTGTTTCGTCCACGGTGGTGCCGGTGGTGATTGATTCAGTAGATCCTATTGTCACCCTGAATGATTTAAATGGGTGGGGGGTTACACAGGTTATTGGGGTAGGATCCTCTACCTTCAAAGACAGTCATTCTAATCGCATTAAAAATATTGCTTTGGCAGTGCAGCGATTGAACGGGTCGCTCATCAAACCAGGTGAAGAGTTTTCGGCCAATCGTTTTGCAGGGCCGTTTACTGCCGAGAATGGTTTTTTACCTGAGGAAATTATTAAAGGCGATTCAATTGTGAGAGAGATTGGTGGGGGGATGTGTCAGATTGGCACAACATTGTTTCGCATGGCTATGAATACAGGTATGCCCATTACCGAGCGGCATAATCATTCGTTGGTAGTGCGTTATTATGCCGATCCGGTCAATGGTAATCCAGGTACAGATGCGACGTTGTTTGATCCTGTTTTAGATCTTAAGTTTTTAAACGATACAGGCAGTTATTTGATTTTGCAAACAGAAATTGATTACAAAAAACAGATACTGTTGTTTAAGTTATGGGGCAAACCAGATGGGCGCACGGGCGGATACACTCGACCGTTGGTGAGCAAATGGATTCCCGCCCCAACTGAAATTCAGGAAAAAATAACCGATAAGCTGGCTCCGGGTGAACGTAAATGTCAGGTTTCGTTTCGTGGGGCGGTGGCTAGTTTTACCTATTCACGCCAAACTCCAGCTGGAGAAAAAATTGATCGGGTATTTAGTAGTTATTATCGTCCATTGCCGCAAATTTGTTTAGTAGGTGCCGGAGTAACCTCCACCGCAGCGGTTGTTTCTTCTTCTGATTTTGTGCAAAACTAAAACCCCTCTCCGAAGGATCGAAGAGGGGGTTATTTTCAGCGCCCCGCCGTTAGGCGGGACAAAACCGCATCCAAGAAGATGTGTTGGTGGAGAAGACGAGCAGAAGCCTGTACTTTCCGTCAACACATCTCCATGCTTGTCGTGGGTGCGGGTGGCTGAGTGTTTTTGTAAACCTTCAACCAGCCGCCTCCAGAAAGCTCTGGGTTACTTAATGTAACTGCATATAATAGCACAAAATAAAAAAAATGTCAAGGGCTAAACATGAGGAGGGTGTGGATAAACTGGTTTTAAAACAAAAAATGGCTATAATAAGCCATTTTTGTATTATTCTCCGCAACTGAATACAGAAATATTCAATTGCGGAGAGAGGTAGCACTAAGTTCCCTCTGTCCGCGGGCACTGTGCAAGTAGTAGGCTACTTGCTACGGTTGTCGCCCGGATCCATCCGGGGATCGGTGCGGATCACCCCAGGGGACAGGTGACCTCCGTCTCGCATCGAGCGGGGAACGCGCTTCCCTTCGGCCGTGGTGACGAGATCTTCCTCGTCGTCGTTGATCGTGGTGGTGGGGAGGAGAAACTTCGCCCCTCCGAGTCCGTGATGCGGACTGTCCTGGTGATCGGGGGTGTTCGGGGGCATGATTCCTCCGCCAACAAACTCGGGAGAGTCGGGCTGGACGGGGGTGGGGGTCGTTGCGATGGTGGGCGGAACCGCAATCGTCGCTTTGCTGGTGTCGTCGTTGATGACAACCTGGCGCGGCGTGGACGGCGGGGTGGTGGTCCCGAACTCGTATCCGGGCTGAATCTTCGTGGCCATGGGAACAGTCTCCGAAAAGGAGGGTGGTAAAACCCCGCAACTTATCGCCCGAGAAGGGTAACAGGAAGGGGTGCCTAGCGAATGTATCGCCACGCATCCCGTCCTGTTCTTGTTGTGCTACCTCAAGTTGTAAAGAGCTTATGTAACAAATCATCCCGAATTAATCGGGATGATATTTTTTATATTCCATTCATCGTATCGCTATTGGGGCTTCGTGTCAATCTGCTTATCCACAGCGGCACATTCAAAATTACCCAATCACTTTGTCGATGAGGCCGTAATTTTTGGCTTCGAGCGCGGTCATAAAATTATCGCGGTCAGTGTCTTGTTCCAGGATGCTCATTTTTTTGCCGGTGTGTTTGGCTAATATTTTGTTGAGCTGTTCTTTGATGCGAAGGATGCGTTCGGCGCGGATTTTGATGTCGCTGGCTTGGCCTTCCATTCCGCCCATAACTTGGTGAATCATAATTTCGGCATTCGGGAGTGCCAAGCGTTTGCCGGGAGCACCAGCCGATAAAAGCACCGCACCCATCGAAGCGGCCATACCCACGCAAATAGTGGACACGTCCGGTTTGATGTATTGCATGGTGTCATAAATGGCGAGGCCAGCAGTAACGGATCCACCAGGGGAGTTGATGTACAATTTTATATCTTTTTCCGGATTTTGATTTTCCAAAAAGAGAAGCTGCGCGATAATCACATTGGCCACGTCGTCGTCAACCGCAGTGCCTAGAAAAATAATGCGATCTTGCAGGAGGCGTGAATAAATATCAAAAGCGCGTTCGCCGTAGTTGGTTTTTTCGATGACCGTGGGGATAAGATATTGTGAGGAAGGGTGGTTCATATAATTTTTTAATATGTCATCAGTATACCGCATTATTTCATGATGGTCAAAATGTGTTGGAGTGCTTCGGCGATGGTGCCGGTAACCGAAAATCCGGCCGCTTTTTTATGTCCGCCACCGCCCAGTGCTTTGGCTAGGAGTGATACATCGGTAGTGTCATGAGTGGTGCGAAAACTTCCTTTCACTGTTCCTTCGGATGTCTCTTTGAGAATTAGGGCAATATCAATTCCTTCCACGTTGTTCAAAAAATTGGCGATGCCCTCGGTTTCATTGTCGAGCACGTTATATTCATGAAGATCGGCTTGGGTAATATAGGTGTAGGCCATGTTTTTTTCGGGCAACAAATTGAGTCGAGATAAAGCCACAGCCCAGAGTTTGAGAATGGGCACGGTTTTGTTACGGAGGTTTGCGTTGTTGATGAGTTTGAGATTGGCACCGGAGCGAAGTAGTTCGGCAGCAGCAGTGACCGCACTGGCCGAGGTAGCGGCGTTGGTAAAGTTGTCGGTGTCGGTGATGAGTCCGGTCAAGAGCGAGTTGGCCATGTGGTGGTTAATGCGCACATGGTTGTGAGTAAAAAATTTGTAGATCATTTCGGTGGTGGAGGCGGCAGCGGTAGAAACAAAATTAAAATGACCAAATTGTTCGTTGGTGGCATGGTGATCAAAGTTGATAATAGTGGCAGGGTGTCCTTTGAGGTGTTCGGCTACACCGGCATAGCGCAGATCGCCAGAGTCTACCAAAATAATCGTGTCGGCATTTTTGAGAATTACAGGATCGGTAGAAAGTTTGTGAGCGTGTTCCAGATAATCAAATTTAGGAGCGGCCGGAGTGGCACAAAAAATGGCATGCTCAGTTTTTTGACCAACCAAAAATTCAGCCAGCGCGGTGGCCGAGCCAAGAGCATCCCCATCCGGATGTTGATGGGGGATAATCACCACGCGTTGTGCGCGTAGGGTGAGATGGTCAAAAATTTGTTTGGCAGGAGATTGCATAGCATAGACGTTCCTTATTAAATTCAATAAGAGAACAAGCTAGTATACGATGGATCGTATGCGCTGTCAATGGCTGGTGGTGTGGGTAAGTGCTGGGGGGTGAAAATAAAGTACCCCATCACGACGCGTCGTGATGGGGTTTGGCTGGGTTTATGGTCCAGCCGTGATTTGTCTTATGAGTCCCGCAAGGTTTTCACCTTCTGGGCAGCAAGGACTGCAGCGACTCGCTTGCTCGATCCATTTTCCATGGCCGTGGCAAAGTGGTTCGCCCAAAAACTGTCCCTGCCTTCATCAACCCTGGCCGTCGCAAAGGCGTGAGCGTATTGTTCGCTCTTGCCTCCTTCAATCAGAGTGGCAAAAACCTCGGCATGTTCTTCGGTGTTGCCCTTGGTGATCGCTCGGGCGAAGTCACTGGCGTACCGTTCGGTATGCCCTTTCATCTTCCGGGAGGCAAACGCCTTGGCGTAGGTGTCTCCCTTGCCAAGTTCGATCTGTCCCGCGTAGATTTTGGCTTCTTCTTTTTCCATGCCATTCACTCGAGCGGTGGCATAGGCTCCAGCAAACTGATCGCTTTTGCCATCCAGCTTTGCTTCATTCATAGTCATGGTGAGCGCGGAGGGGTGGTTGCCGCTACTCGTTTCTTTTGTGTTCTCGACACTGTCTTCGTCGTCCGTTGTTTCCGGAGTAAAGACAAAGGTGTCGGCGTACCTGTCCGCGAACGCTTCGGCCGCCGACAGGTCAAGTCCTTGTTTTAGACCGTCCTTGAACACCTCCCAATATTTCTCCGAACGTTTGTTCGAGCGAAAAATTTCGGTGTCGCAGGCATTGTTCCGTAGCAGGTGGCCAAACAAAAAGTCCAACAGTCGGGAGGCCTTCTCGTTGGCAAACTTCGTCGCGTCGGTGGCATTGAAGGTGAGCCTATCAATCCAGACGTGTGAGAAGATGTCCTTGTACATTCTGGTGTAGACCAGGGCATCAATCTCAGCGTAACCCATCACTACGGCGTGAGCGTAGATGTCCGCCACGGCGAGATCTGTTTTTCGCTGGAACATTCTCATCGTGGCTCCGGCGTATTTCTTTGCGGTAGTTTCGCTGAAACCAAGCTTCGATATGCCGTGCGCGTATGCCTCCGCAAACCCCCAGCTCTTGCCTTGCATCATCTGAGCGGCCCAAAGATGAGCGAATCGCTTGTCTACTCCCCGGTAAGCCCAGGCGTAGGTGAAATAGTAAGCGTAGTCGTCCGCCCTTCCTTCTGCTTCGTATTTTTGCATAAGGGGGCTTTTGTGGTCGAACGTTTCCGCGAAGTACTGAGCAAACAATTGACGCATCACCTCGTTTTTGCTTTTAGCGTTTTTCAACGTTTCGGGGAGTTTCGGAAGTGCGGCGGCCTTGCTATAGCCAGTGGCGTATTTCTTGGCGTAGTCCTTGGATTTGTTTTCGAACACGATCGCTACAGCAAAAGAGGTGCAGAAATCACCGTCTTGTTTTTCGCTCCAAGCTTCTACGAACATATCGTAGTACTGCTTTTCAAGCTGGAGCGCTTCTGTCTTTTTATGTCCCAGATTGATCGCTATCGCATAACCAGTTGCTGTGATGTGGTCTGCTCCTCGACCAGTAGCCTCAGTGTATGCGGGGTCTTCTGTCCCAACTTCGACCATGTCATCCCCACACGTATCCGGGGCAGCACTCGCGTACTGAGAGAACAGGGCGATGAACAGAAAGATCGCGATTTCCGCGATCATGAAGAACTTCAGATGTTGGCGCATTGCGACGTTCCTGCGGGTTGAAGATCGGTACCCAATCAGTTGGTGAAAAGAGCGTTTCCACTCAGGCCTCGTGGGATTGGGTGAACCAAGAGGTAGGTAATCCTAGCCTACAGTTCACTTTTTGTCAAGGTCGTGTTACAATATTTTTATATGTATTTACGGCGTCTGGAAATCCAGGGGTTTAAGTCTTTTGCCAACCGCACGGTGTTGGATTTTTTGCCGCCAAAAAATGGACGGTTTAGTCTGACTGCAGTGGTGGGTCCGAACGGTTCGGGCAAGTCCAATGTGGCCGATGCGCTGCGCTGGGTAATGGGCGAACAAAGCGCCAAAATGTTGCGCGGTAAAAAAAGTGAAGATGTTATTTTTAGTGGCTCCGAAAACAAAGGGCAGCTGGGTTTGGCCGAGGTCGTCATGATTCTCGAAAATAGCGACCGAAGAGTATTGCCGGATTATCCCGAAATTACTATCGCGCGTCGGCTGTATCGTTCGGGAGAGAGCGAATATTTGGTTAACAATCAACCGGCGCGGTTGCTCGATGTGCATTTGCTTTTGGCGCAGGCGCAATTTGCTGAACATTCGTATGGCATTATTGGCCAAGGCATGATTGATCGTATGCTCACCGTGAGTCCGGCCGAGCGCAAAGAGTTTTTAGACGAAGCGTCGGGAGTAAAAGAATTTCAGATCAAACGCCATCAAGCCGAATTAAAACTTAATCGTACTGCCGAGCACCTTACTCAAGCCGAGCAGCTGGTGGCCGAAATTGAGCCGCGTTTAAAAATGTTGCAAAAACAGGTGAAGCGATTGGCAGAACGGCAAGAAGTGGAATTGCGTTTGCGTGAGCGCGAGGAAGAATATTATGCGACGCTGTATTCTCACAATGCAACCGAGCTAGCAGTCATTGCCGAAAAATTTAAATTGGTTTCAACTGATTTTTCAGAAAAGAGTGGAATGTTATCACAGATTCAAACCGAACTGGCCGAATTAGCACGGGAGGCGAGTCGTCAAGATTTGTTTAACGAGGTGCAACATCGGTATCAAGAAGTAGTAAAAACCAAAAATGAATTAGAGCGTCAGCTAGCCGTTGTTTCTGGTCGTATGCAAACCGCCTACACTCAAGCTGGCAAACAAAACATGGCTTGGTTGGAGCAAAAAACAGGCGAGCTCACGGCCGAGCGAGTGTCTGTGGTCGAACAAGCGGCCGCTACCGAATTGGCCTATACCAACGTACGTACCGAAGCCGAGCGCAAGCAAGCAGGAATCGCCACATTTTCCTTAAAAAAGACGGCGCTCAGTGTAGATATTTCTCGTTTAGAAACACAGCTCACCACGGGGCAATCAGAACAAAACTTTTGGCAATTTTCGGGACTTTCAGCTGTGCAAGCAGTGTGGGAAGCGCGGCGAAGATTCGGTGGCACGGTGCATGGCCCTGTAGCTGAGTTAGGACAAGTATCCGAAGATTATCAATTAGCACTTGAAGTTTCAGCCGGTGCTCATTTGTCGTCAATTGTGGTTGATAGTGAGGACACGGCTCGCCAAGGCATCGAGTATTTGCGCAACGAACGTTTAGGTGTAGCTACTTTTTTACCGCTTACCAAAATTCAGCCCCGCACGGTTGATCGTGAAACTGCAGATGTCTTGCATCAGGAAGGGGTTGTGGGATTAGCGATTGATTTGGTGCAGTTCGCGCCAGAACTTTTTAATGTATTTTCTTTTTTGTTTGGCAACACCGTGGTGGTTACCGATTTAGCCGCTGCCCGTCGCATCGGTGTAGGGCGGTGTCGGATGGTTACTTTGCAGGGTGATGTGGCGGAAAAAAACGGGGTAATGAAGGGTGGCTTCCGGGCACAAAAAAAACACGGGTTGAGTTTTTCTAGTCGATTGTCGTTGGTTAATCAAGATCGAGTGGGTGAATACGAAGCTCGTCTTGCCGCAGCCCGCAGTGAAATGGCGATACTCGATCATCACCTAGAACAACAGCGGGCAGAGTTAGCTGCATTGGAAGTTACGGCTAATGATAAAAGAACGCGCAGCGAACTGTTTGCTAACGAGGTCGCCAAGTTGGATCAAGAGATTGCCGGATTGAATCGTGAATTGGCGCTGTCTAACATGAGTCCGGAGCAATATGGTGAACAGGTGGAGTTGCTTAGTAAAGAACGGGTTTTGTTGGAACAAAAATTATCCGCAGCCGATAGAGATGCCGCTCGTGCGTTGGCCGAGGTGGAGCGATTTAATGCCGAAGAAGAAACCAAAAAACAACGCGTGTTTACGTTGCAAGAAGAAATGCAACGAACGCAAGAGGTGGTGAATCAGATTGTAAAAAACAGGAGCGAACTCGAAGTGGAACGCGCGCGTATCGAAACAAAACAGGAAGATGTGGTCGAAGAGGCGCGGGTGGCGCTTGGCGAAGCCATTACGGGGATTGTGGATCGAGGAGTGATTGTTGTCCCGCTCGAAACATTGCCCGAAGTGAATAGTGAAATTCAAAAATTAAAATATCAACTGAGTTTGATTGGTGGTATTGATCCTGAAGTGGTGAGTGAACACAAGGCTACCAGTGAGCGCTATGAATATTTGCGTGCTCAACTTACTGATTTGCGGGCGGCGGAAAAAGACTTAACCACACTTATTGCCGAACTCGATGGAGTAATGAAAAAGAAGCGATCAGCTGCCTTTAAAAAAATACGTCAAGAGTTTAGTCGTTATTTTGCCATTCTGTTTGATGGGGGTAAAGCAGACTTGGAAGAGGTGTACGGAGTGCCGGTGGATGAAAATGCTCCCGAAGGCGAAGTGGGGGTTCTGGGAGTTGGTGGTGATTCCGAACAGGCGATGGAAGTAAAAAAACAAGAAGAAATTTTGACCGGTATTGAGGTAAGTGTAAACCCGCCCGGTAAGAAGATAAAAAACCTGTCTGCGCTTTCTGGCGGTGAGCGTACACTCACTTCAATTGCCCTTATTTGTGCTATTTTGCATTATAACCCTTCGCCGTTTGTGGTACTCGACGAAGTTGAGGCCGCACTCGACGAAGCTAACACGTTGCGTTTTGCCAAAATTATGGGTGAGCTGGCATCACAGTCGCAGTTTGTGATTATCACCCACAACCGCGCCACCATGCACGCCGCCGATGCGCTCTATGGGGTGGTTATGAACGGTGACGGTATTTCTAAAGTGATGAGTGTAAAATTAGAAGAGGTGCCGGTGTATGAAGCATAAGGCCAATTTTGGGGTTAATGTTGACATTCTTGGATGTAGGTGGTATACTATCCCTGTCATTTATTGGTAAAAATTACAGTTAGGGAACGATTATCCGAGCGTAGCTCTCGTTTTGGAATAATCAGCTGCCCAACTCTAGCCGTATTTTACCTGCCATTTGTTTTATAATTTTTATATTTTTATGTTAATGATCCGTTTACAGCGTGTAGGAAAACGCCGCATGCCGACCTATCGCTTAATTGTTTCCGAAAAAGGCCGCGACACTCAAGATCGCTATTTGGAAAATTTGGGCACCTACAACCCACGCGCTAAAAATGAAGCCGAACAGTTTCAGCCAAAAAAAGACCGTATCGAATTTTGGATGAAACAGGGTGCTGGAGCCAGTGCTACGATTCATAACTTGATGGTGAAGGCTGGTATGATCAAGGCCGACAAGCGTAAATCTGTTTTCCTTTCCACTGATCGCAAGAAAAAGATCGAAGAAAAAAAGAAGTCAGCCGCTCCAGCCGCGTAAGCGGTGGATAACGCGTTGACAGGTAATTGGTCTTTTTTGTATACTACAGATATTAACTTATTTAATGCAATGCAACCACTATGGAAGCAGACCAACAGTTTGTTGAAGCAGTCGTAAAGGCGATTGTAAACAACCCGAATGACGTTAAGACCTCCCGCATCATCGACGAACGTGGAGTGCTCATCACCTTAGATGTACATCCAGCCGACATGGGTTACGTGCTTGGTCGCTAAGGCCAAACCGCTCGCTCAGTCCGCACACTTTTGAAGATTGTTGGAGCCAAGAACAACGCTCGCGTGAACCTTAAGATCAACGAACCAGAAGGCGGTCGTGGTCCAGCCTCACTCCGTGAAGCCGCTCCAGTAGCCAGTTCAATCGACACTAGTCCGATTGACGACCTGGGAATCTAATTACAACTTTTAGAAAAACCACTCCGTGCAAGCGGGGTGGTTTTTTGTTTCAAGGCCTGATCGCTCAGTGGTTGCTAGTTTATAAATTATTCGCTACAATATGCTCACTATGACTATTTTTTCCATCACATTAACCATTCTCAACAAACGTGTCGGCCCGGTGCGCGGGCGGCATCCGTGGGTTTTTTCTGGGGCGATTACCAAGATTCCGGACGGCATTGCTACGGGTACGCCGATTGAACTCACGACTGAGGCTGGAGATTTTTTGGCCAGCGGATATTTTAATTCGTACTCGCAAATTGCCGTGCGCGTGTGGGGATTTACCGCGGGCGAAGTAGTAAACGAAGATTTTTTTCGACGTCGGATCCGCGCGGCCAAAGAATTGCGCGAGAGATTTATTGCTTCCAAAGAAACCAATG
>CAYTMT010000020.1:0-2011 GCA_964439095.1 uncultured Gammaproteobacteria bacterium
CGAAGATTTATCTTTCAAAACAAAGTTATCGTGGAGCGTGGTCAAGCGCTGCAAATTTATTAGATAGCAATAATTCTGAACCAAGTAAAAGTCGCTTATTGATGTTATTAACAGTAAAACCTGATAATATTGAACAGGAACAGTGGAATAAAGAGATTGCTGAAATTAAGAACGAGATTAGCTCATACCTCCTTAGCGCCTTGTCTGGTATAGAAGACATAAGGGAAATAGAACAGATGGTTACTGTCCTATCTCAAAATACACTCGGTTATTTTCAGCTTCAAACTGAGGAGCAGAAGAATGTTTTGACTAATATATTTTTGCGAATTGGCAAGGAAATTATCACTCGTATCCCAGATTTAAATCAGCGTTTGATTTTTTCAAAATCGATACTAAGTTTAAATATGTCGGAATATTTAATAAATTTTATACAGACTAGAAATCAAGAAATCATTGACGTGATTGATGACGAAACGGCAATATTAAAAATATTTTGGCCAGTTTTATACGAGTTTTCTTCTAACAATATTTTGAAAAGTTTTACAGAAGAAAACTCTTTGAGTTTGTGTGAAAGATGGATTAATGGCGATAGTTTTCCTCTAATTTTTGACGCGGCAAAAGAAATGAGTCGCAACAATAACTACGAACTCAGGATTGAAAATATTGTTGATTTGTGCGAGGGAGGTCTTAGCTATAATGTGTCAACTATCTTAGGGTCAATATCTGAACTATGCACACTTGCTGTCCAAGAAGATTACTTACCGACTATTTTGTTAAAACTTTCTGTTCTTCAAAAAAGACTTAAGTATGGTGTTCCAGGTCTAATGGAGTCGAGTGTTTATGAATTAGGATTTTCAGACCGCATTTTAACCATGGAAATTTCCGCATTAATTGGTGAATCTTCTGGAAATATTAAGAGCGATATAAAATCTAACGAAGCCATTAGATTAAATATTGAAACTAATTATCCAGATTATTTTTTACTAAGATATAATAACTTATCTACACAATAAATAATATGGCAATTTATTCAGTACTAAATCAAGAAATTCTTTCTAATCTCTGTGCTGTTGTTGCAGACACAGCTAACGGTTTGACTGGTAGTCAAATTGGTAAATTTCTTGCATCGTCTAATATTTTAGATACCTCTCCTGGTATTACTAAAAGAGACAGACTGTTTCAAGCTCTTCAGAGCAAACAGATACAAGACGGCTGTTCTAATAACGTATTTGCTTTTTTGACAAAAGCTATGAACCCAGTTAATTACACAAAAGATCCTGTAATTTTTGAAACACGTCGTAAGGAAATTAATCAAGTATTATTATTTGCTGGATATGAATTAACACAGGATGGAGATATTAAAATTGTCTCTCGGGCAACTAATCTTGATGAAGCCGAGCGAAGATCGGACAAACTAAGTAGTGAATTACGCAATCGAAAGGTGCATAACGAAGTATTAAAATATTGCAAACCAGAGTTGTTACAAAAAAATATTTTCATTCAGTTCTAGAAGCGGTGAAAGGCATCGCTAGTCGTATTAGAAATATGACCAATTTAGGTTCTGACGGATGCGAATTAATTGACGAGGCATTTAAATCCTCTGGACCGTATATAATAATTAATAATTTCATTACTAGTACTGAGACATCTGAACATACTGGTTTTGCTAATTTACTGAAAGGGATTTTTGGAATGTTTCGCAACGTCACAGCTCACGCTGCAAAAATAGAATGGCCAATTCACGAGGAAGAAGCATACGATCTATTAACTTTGGTTTCGCTTGTACACAAAAAATTAGACCGTGCAACCATAGTAAAAATTGACTAAGATTAAGACATCTCAGCTGACAATATTAATACTTTTTTGTTTTAGCACCAACTTACTTTTTAAAGAATTCAACAATTCCCGTTTTTCCTCTCTCGACCCATCGGTCAAAATATATTTAGCATAATTTCGTATATCAACATCAACTATTTCTTGTTTAATATTTTCCTCTTTCTTCAAAATTATA
>CAYTMT010000020.1:2021-14005 GCA_964439095.1 uncultured Gammaproteobacteria bacterium
ACTAACTTCCTTTTTAATTTGCTCCTGCGCCGATAATTCATCCACATCAATTTTATCCATAATCACAACCAACTGTTTTACCAACTCCTCCTCTCTAATTGGAGACTCCTTGCAATTCCTGTCCTTCCCACGCGTACAGTGATAATACACAAACCTCAGATCTTTACCGTTTTTCAAATGTTTTATTTTTTCCTCCGCACATATTCCAGAACCGCAACCACCACAAGTTAATATCTGCACAAAATCAAACTCGTTCGTGCCAGGATGTCGTTTCGGCGGCACATGCAATTTTTCCTGAGCCCTTTTTCTGTTTTTTAAGAACAGGTTCGAACTAAGCATCTTCGTTCGGGACTACCTCAACTAAAATGGATAATTAATATTTACTTGATGTATGTATATACTCCCCTGCCAGTTTTTTTAAAAACGGCACCTTGGTATAGGCGAATCGCAGAACGTTTTTCTTTTTGATAAATATAGAAGGTGCCGACGACCCTGTGGCACGATGAGCACGAGAAATCTCTTTTTTTTCGCTTGATTTTAGGCGCGAGAATGCGATCAAGGTACATCCGCTTAAGCTCACCCGGACCATCTTTTTGGTACAATGCCAAATGTGCCCTGCAGTGATCACAAAAAATATTTAAGAAACGAGCGTAGCCGCCACGTTGTTCTCGGAATTTATCTTTTTTTAAATTAAATTTTTGCATCTTCATATTGCACTAAATTAATTACAAAAGTAATTGTACTACATGATTCTTATAAATTCAAAGTTGAACCATAGAATTTTTTCTGTTACAATAACACTCACACCAACTAATTTATAACTACACAACCCATGCAAAAATCCAACCGCAATGTTCTGATAGTCGCCCTCATCGCCCTGGTCAACATGCTTGGGTATGGCATTATTATCCCCATTCTGTATTCGTATTCTAAAAAATACGGTTTGTCTGATTTTCAGAACGGTCTTTTGTTCGCCCTCTTTTCCATTTGCCAATTTATCTCTACGCCCATTATCGGCAGATTATCCGATAAATATGGACGTCGACCCATGCTCATACTATCCATTTCTGGAACAGCGGTGTCTTTTTTTATGATGGCATTTGCGCCGGGCGCGATTTTTCTTTTTTTGTCACGCGCCCTCGACGGCTTAACGGCAGGCAATATCCCGGTTGCTTTTGCGGTGATTTCGGATTCAACTAAGCCGGAGGACAGGGCAAAAGCTTTCGGATACATAAGCTCTGCTTTTAACTTTGGTTTTGTGTTCGGTCCGGCCATTGCCGCGCTTACCGTTGGCCTCAAACCATCAATCCCGTTTATTATCGCCGGTGTCATCACTGTAGTGGCCACTCTTCTTACTGTATTCTATTTGCCCGAAACGAACACGCACATGGGCGAGGTTAAACAGGGCAAATTGTTTGACTTCCCGCACATGTGGCACTCGCTATTCAACGCCGATCTAGGACGGATGTTTGCAATGTCGTTCATCTTTTTTATGGCTTTTGCCTGCTCGCTTATTTACGGCTTTCAACCCTTTGTCATAAATATTTTAAAGATGACCACAGCGCAGAATGCTTATCTGTTTACTTTATTCGGCACTGTTGGCCTAATATCTCAAACATTCTTAGTGGCCCGGTTTACTAAATATGTTGGCATCAAAAAAGGATTTTCTGCAGGAATGCTACTCACCTGCGTTTCATTCTTCTTAATGTTTATTTCGCGTTCGCTTTGGGTGTTTATTATTCCCTGTATTCTGCTCGCTCTTGCTAACAGCGTGGTACAAACCCTGTTCCCCACCATTATTTCCCAAGAAGCAGACGAAAAATCGCAGGGATCTATCATGGGCTTAAACTCTTCGTACCAGAGCATTGGCATGATTTTGGGTCCGATTGTTGGTGGTGCAGTGGCGTCATTGGCTGTTACTATGCCGTTTTTACTAGGGGCAATTCTAGTCGGTGTTTGTTATTTTCTGTCACGTAAAATTTTACGTCCCGGTATAGTGCCAGAATCAGCATTTTAATACTTAATTAACTAAAAATAATTTAAACATATGAATAAAGTCACACATTTTGAATTTCCGTGGGATGATAAAGACAGAGCAAAAGATTTTTATCAGAACGTTTTTGCCTGGAAGCCGTTTGAGTGGGAACAATTTGGTTATACCAGTTGGCAAACTGGGCCGGTTGACGAAAAAATGCAACCCACAGAGCCTGGTTTTATCAATGGTGGTTCAAGCAAGCGCGATCCGCAGATGCCTTACCCCATGTTTTATATTGACGTGGAGGACATAACCGCGACCCTAGAAAAGGTAGTCGCTCAAGGTGGGACAATTGTGCGTGACAAAACTCCGCTGGGAGAAAATGGCGCAATGGGATTTTTGGCTTGGTTCAAAGATTCAGAGGGCAATATCCTGGGTCTATCCCAATACAAAAAACCGGTTTAGTTTTTATGAGCGTCTCCCGCACAAAATTCGTGATCACCTTTATCATCTCGGGATTCGCCTTTCTTTTTATTACCACCTCGCTTTTGGGCTCTACCGGCCTCCGAGGCTTCCCCCAACCTCCCGACTCTCTCCTATTACTGGAATCACCCATAGCGTGGAAAAAAACGGTATCCACCATTATACTGCCCATCAAAGTTGTATTAATTGGCCCCCTACTTCTGCCCAGTATCAATTTTCTCAAAGAAGATCCCCCTCCCCCATTTGTGGGCATCTATTTTATTTTTTACTGGACTATTCTGGCCTCGGCTATTCATTATCTCATTGGTAAATTAAAACGATCTCAGTAAAAGACAGCCCAGCAAACTTATGACCAAAAAAGAAGTTGCTACCAGTATGGTACACAGTGTTCCCGCGGATTTACACAAAGCCCTTACTTCCACCCCCGAGGCGCGAAAAGTTTGGGAAGATATTACTCCGCTGGCGCGTAATGAATGGATCTGCTGGGTTACGTCTGGCAAAAAAGTAGAGACCAGGGGCATCCGTATCAAAAAGGCGCTTTCAAAACTGAAAGGCGGAATGCGTCGGCCTTGTTGTTGGGCCGGCTGTCCTCATCGTTGAAAATTAAGAAAGTAGAGAATAAAAAATTTTAGTATGGTATAATACTTTATGTATCATTAATAAGTGGTAAATAATTTATGTTTTCCAAAATATTATCTTTTAAATCAAAACTACTAGTCGCCGTGTTACTGTTTTCAGCACTGGTTTCCTGCACTTTTGCTGGAACTTCGCGAGCAGATGATGTGCCACTCGCGGCCAGACTTTTAGCTGAGCCGTACACATCAACCGGTGTGCGCGTTACGATGACTAACCTGTCTAGCATGTATGGACTAGCTACTGATGGTACATACGCCTACGCCATTAGCAACAGTGGAAACATCGTAAGTACCCCCCTAGCCAATTTAGCATCGCAAACTCCAGGATCAGCCGTTACCGCCACCGGAACAGTTCATAACGTTGGCTGGAGTGTAGATGGTGCACCGGCATGGCCAAATAGTTCGGATCTTAGCTTGTCTTACAGTCATGGCTGTATTTTTATTACCAATAACAGCAACACGCTGGGCGAAATTCACCTTTACTGCATCGACGTCAGTGACTTCTCGGTAACAGACATCGCCGTGCCCGAAGACAAACCATTGCCTGCCGGTAACTACTTTGTCAAAAGCAGTCTAATTGATTTTCCCGACGGACGTATTGGTAAAGTTTCAGCGGAAACTTATTCGGATGCCGATGGGCAATATGAATCAATTTTACGCACCTATACCATAACTGGGACAGGAAAAAGTGCTTCGATAGCCTGGTCAGAAGATTTTGCCATGGGCGACCCAAGTTACTTTGCCGTGGATGAACATGGTATTGCCACCGATGGTACCTATCTCTACCGCATTCAATGGCGTTCTTACAACCCAAATACCAAGGTGTGGGCACTCGCCCATGATGCAACTTCTAGTGTTGTTTACTCCGGTCAATATACAATGCCCTTCAGCAACATGCACTTTTTGGCACATAATCACACGGACAACTATTACCTAGTGGGTCATTATAGTAGCAACCATTTCTTTATTACCACTGCTGCCAGTCCAGGTCCTGGTCCTGGTAACCCCCTTACCCCTACATTTACCGATCCTACTTCTACCGTTGGCGGATATATTACTCAGATTACCAACTATGATGCCGCCTTTACCTGGACCGTTACCTCTACCAACGGATCAAGCTCCACTATTGACGGATCAGGCCTTATCACTGTCAGTGGTTTAGCCGAAGGTGCTTCGGCTACAACAACAGTTACCACCACACGAACTAACTACCCTTCCGGAAATGCGAGCGTTGTTGGCTCAGCGGCAGATATAACCGCACCGATCATTTCCTCGGTTACATCGTCTCCTGCGAACACCACCACCAGCGTGTCCTGGGAAACAAATGAAATCGCTTCAACGCAAGTTTTTTATGGTGCGACGGCATTCTACACCTCTTCAACGATAGTGGCCGACACCTCCCCCCGTGTTACCAGCCACACAGTAACACTGGACAACTTATTAAGCTGTACTACCTACCACTTTGTAGTAACTTCTGCTGATGCCGCTCCCAACACCACCACATCCACTGACGCAACATTTACTACGCTGGGCTGTGTGGCCAGTTCAACCCCCACAGCTAACACATCTACCGCCATTACAGTGAGCGTAGGCGGATCGTTGGTGGTAGATACTAACGACGGCGATACTATTACCGTAACTACTCCCGCAGACGTTACAGCCACCTCAACTTCTTTGGTTATACAGGTACAACAGATAGCCAAGGATTCCGTGCTCGAGTTGTTAGGCAGGCCAACCAGCACACCTCGCGAAATTGGCAGTGCGGTGTTTGATGTAAAAGCAATCATCGATAATTCAACAGTGCTCGATTCTTTTGACCACCCCGTTACCATTACTTATCATTATTCTAACAATGACGTGAGTGGTATTGATGAATCAACATTGTGGTTGTATCACTACCATAATGGCGCATGGGCAGCACTCGATGATTGCAGTGTAAATGCGTCCGCTAACACCATCTCTTGTACCACCCCTAGTTTTTCTATTTTTGCTGTTTTTGGGCAAACTCAAGTTTTGCACAGCGGCTCGGGTGGTGCTGCAGCCACTATTTACGGCTGCATGGATAAAAATGCAACCAACTATAACCCTTACGCCGTTCTCCCGTCGGCAAATGAGCCATGTCATTACATAACAACAACGCCGACCATCGCCATCACACAGCCTGTTACTGCCTTCACACAACCTTTCGTTATGGTAACTAGCAGTGGACTAGTGTGTACCGATAGTTTATACCTCACCAAACCAGTAAAATTTGGAGCAAAAAACAACCCTCAAGACGTAATGCTGCTGCAAAAATTCTTGAACGCATATGAAAAGAATAACTTCATTGTCGATGGTTTTTACTCTAAAGACAATTTTAGCGCAGTTGTTCGTTGGCAAGAAAAATATGCAGATGAAATTTTGAAACCGTGGGGCGCGAAACAAGGGACCGGCTATGTATACATCACGAGTCTCAAAAAAATAAAACAACTCCAGGCGGCCGTGTGCACTTCGACAACAAATAAAAACTCAAATAATAGTATAGTTTTTAATCGCCTTCTAAAAAAAGATTCAAATGGTCAAGATGTAAGGGCTTTACAGGTTTGGCTTAACACCCACAGTTTTACGGTTGCCACTACTGGCAAAGGGTCACTAGGAAATGAAACTGACTACTTTGGTTCCAATACTCAAAAAGCTCTAATAAAAATGCAAAAAAAGTACGGCATTAAAGTTGCTAACGGGCAGACAGGGGTTGAAACGAATATGCTGTTGAATGAGCAGTAAATTTAAAAATAATTTACTGTGCCATCTGCCGCTCTCGATCAAGAGATTGCTTAATCCAGACACCATGCCTGAATACAGTTAAAAAGTAACTTTTTTCGCTCAAAAAGTCAACGTGATGTGTGCAGGATGAGGCATTTCGGAACAATTTCAATTGACAGTAAAATATTAATTTGTTACTTTATTTACCAAGCTTGCGTGTAATCGAACCTACACGCAGCTCAGGCAAGCGCCATGCAATGTGGCACGGGGCTAGTGTTCCCACCTTTGCTTGCCTGCCTGCGCCTGTTTCCGGGCAACAAAAGCGCAGAGGCCGTGCTCGATCCCCCAAGACGAGCACGGCTGTTTATTTTAACTTGACAATTACCACCAAAACTGCTTTACTCTGCCATTGAGAGGGGCTCTCCATTGTTCTAGTACCTTCACAACTCACCCACCCCACGGAGCGATCCACCATGCAAGTCAAAATCTACGGCACCCGCGGTTCTACCCCGGTGTCTGGTCCCAACACGGTGCGCTACGGTGGCAACACCACCTGTCTGCGCATCAAATCAGACTGTCTTCCCGAGGGCAACGCTCTCGTCGTGGACATGGGCTCGGGATACGTCCCGTTGTCTCTCGATCTCCTGAAGGAGAAAATCCTGAAAGTCAACGTCTTGATGACTCACTACCATCACGACCACACCCAAGGAGTTCTCCTTGCACCGCACACGTTTGTGCCAGCGGCGTGTACGACCTTGTACGGGCCGAAGGAGCACGGAGACGGTCCGCAAGAAGTCATGGAAAGGATCATGGTCGCACCACTCTTCCCCGTAGACTTCCCCAAGGTTCGGGCCCGGTTTCAGTTCCATAACCTGGAACACATCGGGACACAGGTGGTTCTGATCCACCCCCAAGGGGGGGTCAAGATCATGCTGGTCGATCGATTCGACCGGATGATCAAAGAGAAGAAGCAAGTGGCCTTCGATGGTCGCGGACGCTTCTCTATCCAAGAGTGCCTGATCATCAAGATGTACAAGACGGCTCACCCCGAGTACACCGTCTCGTACCGGTTTGAAGAGATGCCCACTGGTCGCGTGTTCGTGTTCCTCACGGACCACGAGGCCATGAGCGCTCTGCCAGGAGCTCTTCGCACCCACATCCAGGGTGCGCATCTGCTCATCCAGGATGGGCAGTACTCCACAGTCCGTTACAAGACCCAAACTGCTGGTTTTGGTCACGGAACGCCGGAGTACTGTGTCGAAACGGCTCACGCCTGTGGCGTGCCCGTTCTCGGCCTGACCCACCATGATCCGCTGGCCACGGACACCGAGGTCGAAGAACGTCTCGCGGAAGCGAAGGCTAGGGCTCTCGAGCTCAACGCCTCCGCCCTGGAGATCTTCGCCTGTCGAGACTACCAGGAAGTCGAAGTCTAACCCACCCCCCCAACCCGTGTAGGTACTAAAAAATGGAAAGGGCCCCTCTCACCCTTTCCTTATGAGAATCACCATTGCGTGTTTCCCAGAAGAAAAAAACCGACCACGTTGACATGGTCGGTTTTTAAATTAAAAAGAGCAACTATGGATTACAGCTAAACAGGTGTATACTAAACTCAAGATTTTATTCTTGATTCTAGTCGTTATGTTCAAAAAATTCTTACCCGTTGTTATTGTCACAATTGTTGTTTTTCTAGGAGTAGGCGGATATTGGTATTATAAAAAACCCAGCCATCCATCAGTGACTCTACCAAACATAACTGCCTTAGACCCCTTGAATACTACCTACCAAATAGAAGATGAGCCGGTGACCCTCGTAAATGGACGTGCCGAAACAAATAGCTCATCCACAACTGCTGTCACTACAATTTTTGGTCAGCCAACTTTGGGCGATCTCAATGGCGACGGCACTCCTGATGCTGCTGTAATGCTCACCGAGGACGCAGGTGGCAGTGGAACATTCTTTTATGTGGCTGTTGCCATCAAGACCACAAATGGAACTCAGGGCACTAATCCAATTCTGCTTGGTGATCGTATCGCTCCACAAAATGTGGAAATAAAAAACGGTAGAATTGTGGTTAATTATGCTGACAGAAAATTAAATGAGCCGATGACCACGCCGCCTTCGGTTGGCGTTAGTGCTTATTTGCTATTAGATGGGACTGTTCTAAAAAGAGCCCAGCCGCCTACACCTACCCCCACAAGTAGCTCTACAAAAAATGACCTCATTCGGCTCGATACTCCCCTGCCCAACCAAATTATTACCAGCCCACTCATAATCAAAGGCCAGGCACGTGGTACATGGTTTTTTGAGGCCAGTTTTCCCGTTAGTCTTACCGATGCGAGCGGTAAAATTTTGGCCCAAGGAATCGCCCAGGCCAAAAGCAACTGGATGACTACGGAATTTGTACCATTTGAAGCCGCGCTCACTTTTACGCTTGATAAAAAAATAGCCAACACCACCGGCACGCTTATTTTGCGCAAAGACAATCCCTCTGGACTGTCAGAACACGACGATGCACTTAGAGTGCCAGTAATGTTTACTAAAGATCTCAGCCTAAACCAGATTAAAATGTGCACCCAAGAAGTAAAGCAATGCGCTGACGGTTCATACGTGGGCCGATCTGGACCAACGTGCGCATTTGCACGATGTCCTTCGCCACAAAAATAACCACCCAGACTTGGAATATATGTTAAAAAAATATTATCTTTTTTTAGTTTTTATTTTATCTAGCAGTATTATAGTTTTTTGCGGGTTTCTCTTTACAACGCATTTAGGGAGACAATTTTTTACACACTCGCTTTCAGACAAATTGTCTTGGCAGATGACAGATGGTATGCCCGCGATGAATAATAATACCGAGAAAACATCTACGGACCAAATGACCCAGCCTCTTCCTGGTACCACCGAGGAGCGTCTAGACACTATCGTGCAAACAAAAGACCCTGCGTTTGCTTTTGCTGAACTTCGTCAACTTATGAAACAGAGTGGTGCGATTACCAATAACTGCCATATGCTCACTCACGCAATTGGTAATTCAGCATTTAAAAAATACGGAAGCTTTAAAGATGCCATGCGCTTTAATGATGACCTGTGCGGTTCCGGCTATATTCACTCTCTTATTGTAAACGTTTTTGACTCAGCTAAAGACCCTACTGAGACGATTGGAACCATCTGTGCGGGCATGGATGGATTTTGCTACCACGGCATTGGTCATGGGGTAATGTTTTACACCAAGAATGACGTACCACGATCTTTGGAATATTGCGCAACGCTGGACACCAACGAACACCAGGCCCGCTGTTCGGAGGGGGTGTTCATGCAAAATTTTGAAAGCAAGGACAAACAGATGTACCTCACACCCTACGCCTATGCCGACGAGCCACTAAAATTATGTCGTGAAACTGTCCATTTCAAACCTGCCTGCTATCTTTATGCCGGAGAATTCTTGGCCAAAAAATGGCTACCAGATGAAAATATTTTTGCGTTTTGCAACACGTCTGAAAAGGGATATATCGGCCAATGTGTGAGTGGTATGGGGGCCTACAGTCTGGCCATTAATATAGCAAGCCCAGAAAAAGCCGAGGCTGTTTGTAATAGTACCACTAACCAAACTACTAGAAAATCCTGCATTGACGGCTTGGTTTCTTACCACCTTGTTAATTACAATTCTGTTCCAAAAACCGAAGAATATTGTAATTCGATGGCAGCAGAAAACCAACCATTTTGCGAAGCGTCGCTCTTAGCCAGAAAAAAATATTACCAATAACAACTGTCAATCGGGCTTATTGCCCCCTCTCGACATTAATGCTAGACTATTTATAGTCTTTAAATTAGCCAAATACATACCTATGCACAAACTTATCACCGGGTTCGTATTTTCCATATTTCTCCTGTCAACAACTGCCCCTGTTCTGGCTGCCACAGATACTGTAGCGCCACTTAAACAACTTTCGGTGGTGAGCCGGCTGGCCCAATCGCTTGGCCTCAACACCAGCGAGGTGCAATCGGAACTGGATGCCGGAAAAACATTGGAACAGATTGCCAAAGAAAACGGCATGCCCGAAAGCGTGTTTAAATCGCGGGTGCTCCAGGGTGATTTTTCCATCACTGCTGGCAAAACGCAGAAAAAAACAACCAAAGTTACCATAAAAAAACCAACACCAAAATTAAAAACAGCATTAAAAAAACTCCCTCCCAAGAAGCCAGCAAAAAAACTAATAAAAAAGACCAAATAATTTCTGTAAATAAATTTTATGATCAAAAAATATCTGGCTTACCTGGCTGATAACCCACACAAATATTGGTTCAAAGCCAAACTCTATGGTTGGGGTTGGACACCGGCCACCTGGCAGGGCTGGGTAGTGCTCGCGGTTTTTATTGGCCTGACAATTTTTAATTTTAACCGAATTGATGCGTACTCTCACTCGGGAAGTGATACGCTCCTTAATTTTATTCCCCAAACGTTTGTCCTTGTTCTCTTACTCCTACTCATTTGCTCAAAAACTGGCGAAAAACCCCGCTGGCAATGGGGAATACCGACAGACAAAGATAAAGAAGAAAAATTATAGTGACGTTTTTTTAATTAACGTCTTCAGCACCCACTGCCCATCGCCAATTCTCAACCAACCGTTTTTTTCTTCAAATACTTTCACTGCTTGGCCTTTGGGAAGCTTGATAATAATCGAATATTTTGCTGCTGGACCACTGCGCACATTAAGGTCGTTTGTAGTTACCACTCCGCGCGCTAATACCGTAGTAGCGCCCATCAACAGTGGTAACGTGCGCATTGGCTCCACAAAAAATTGCCCCGGTAAGTTATAGCCACACGTGGCACTTCCGCCCCCATCAGCTTCAAGTTGATTTTCTACTGGAACCCCTGCGGCCACTAGAGCATCACTTGCCTCCTGCACCGTAGATTGTCGACTACAAAACACTACCAGCTCCTTACTACTAGTGGAAACACCCAAAAATAACCGAGCAGTAGCTTGATTTGCACTATCGGTTTTGATTACCGTGGGAGCAAAGCCTTCAAACGCCTGATCACCAATACTGCTACTGGCAAAAATTACCGGATCAAAAATTTTGATGGAGGCACGCGCTGTCTGATTGTCGATGATAATCATGCGACGTTCCTGGGCCATATCCGTGGCTGGTCGACTTCCGCTGGTTATAAGCGTGGTGGTACCGACCGACATTTTAAGAGCCATACTTAAGTCGCTCACCGGCCTGGTAATATTAAAAAACGGTCCATTCCAGATAAACTGCGCAGTAGGTGCAATACTCTTGGCTACTTCGGCAATCACACGGGCAAAGGCAAAATTATGGTACCCACTCATCGCTTGCGTACTGGTGGTATTGTCAGTTACTGTAAGGTCGGTTTCTTCCAAGCCGGGGAGGAAAAAATTTGTAGTTGTGGTACTCGGTATGGTTTCCGAAATTACTACTCCCCCATCCGCTGGCATACTTGAAGAAGCAATAAAAAAACCAATCTGATTTTGTGGTAAATAGATACGCGTCAAAAAATCGAGCGTGCCACTACCGTTTGGTGTTTTAAAAAACGAAGCGATTCCTGGTGCTTTGGCCCACACTATTGCCGTATAACCACTAGGAGTTGCCGGTTTCCATGTCGCCAGACTTTGTACGGGGGCTGGAGGTGTAGTTTTGGCGGAGACAGGAATAGTCGAAAAAATAAAGAAAATAAAAAAAGCAAAAATTATTTTTTTCATAAAATAATATTAATGTCTATGCTATAGAGTATACCATACAACTCAGTTAAAACTTACAGAAGTGGCGCTTTTGTAAAAAAAATGATACTATACAAACTCTTTAACCACCAACCAAGATAAATCTATGAAATGGTACAAAAAACAATTGGACCAGCTTAAAAAATCATCAAAATCAGAGACAGAAGAACCGGTAAAAACAACTCACCCAAAACCAAAACAGTCTTTTGGGGCCAAAAAAATAATAGCAAATAAGAACTCTTTTTCGAATCCAGTTGCCGCTCGCAATCGAAATCGCCCCAAAACTGACTCTATCTAACCAAAGATTAAAAAGTTGCTGCGGTGGCAGCACCAAGTGTTTGAAGCAAAAAAGTTACAATACTGTACGCAGATAGAATGATAATCAAACCAGCGACCGCATTAAAAAAG
>CAYTMT010000021.1:0-13196 GCA_964439095.1 uncultured Gammaproteobacteria bacterium
GGGCAATCGATAATGATGTAGTCGTAGGCGTGGGCAACTTCGCGGAGGATATCGGTGAGTTTTGCTTCACGACCTTCTACCGAAACCAGCTCCACATTGGCACCAGCTAGATCGGGTGTGGCGGGGGCAATGCGTAGTCCTACATGGCTGGTGTTTTGCACCACGTCGTGCAAACGACGAGAGCCAGTGAGGGAGTGGTAGAGTCCATGTTCCATTTCGTCGGGTTTGAGGCCAAGTCCCGAGGTGGCGTTGCCTTGTGGGTCGAGATCAACGAGTAATACAAATTTGCCCGCGTCAGCGAGGGCGGCAGCCAAATTGACAGCGGTGGTAGTTTTTCCGACACCGCCTTTTTGGTTTACGACGGAAATAATTCGGGGCATAGTCACTTTTTTTGGTGATTATAGTATAGCACATTGCCAAAAAAAGAGCATTAAAAAACTGTTGACAGAAGTCCTTAAAAAGGGTACTATAACGCACAACAAAACAATCAGCCGAAGTGGCGGAATTGGTAGACGCACACGACTCAAAATCGTGCGGAGCAATCCTTGAGGGTTCGATTCCCTCCTTCGGCACACATAAAAATACCCCGAACATTCGGGATATTTTTTTAGCCATTCTTTTGGTTCTTGTTGGGAATAATGGATCGGAGCCAAGTTTTGGTGTGAGTGTTGAGGCTACTTTTAATGTGCGCTTTGGCGTGGTTGGTTTTGACGAATTTGATCCAGTCCGGGCTCGGTCCTTTGCGATTTTTGTCGATGAGAATTTCGACTACGTCGCCATTTTTGAGTAAGGTATCCAAACTTACCAACTGGTCATTTACTTTGGCCCCCGTGCATTTATTGCCAATCTCGCTGTGAATGTGATAAGCAAAATCAACAGCCGTGGCTTCTTCGGGAAGGTCAATCACATCTCCTTTGGGGGTAAACACAAAAATACGATTGCGGAAAAAATCCACTTTCATTGATTCTAAATCTGAAAGATTGTTGAGAATTTCTTTTTGGATTTCGGCCAGTTCTTTGGCCCAGGCAATGTCGCGCGCTGGCAAGCGACTGCCTCGTTCGTCGTAGTGCCAGTGTGCGGCAATACCATATTCTGCTTCGTCGTTAATTTCTTGAGTGCGGATTTGAAATTCCACCACATGGAGGTCGTCGCAGTGTACCGTCGTGTGGAGTGATTTATAGCCATTTGGTTTTGGTTGAGCAATATAGTCTTTGATGCGCCCCTTCATGGGCGGGAAGCGGTCGTGGATCAGGCCGAGTGCAGCATAGCAATCGCTCACGGTATTCACAATCAGCCGGATGGCAATTACGTCGTAGATTTGATTCATGTCCCAATTTTTGCGCACCAATTTTTGGTACAGACTGTACAGTTGTTTTTCTCTTCCGTACACCGCGCGAAGTTGAATACCTGCTTTGCTCAGCTCTTCTTTGAGTGTGGCTATCACTTGGTCCACATAGACACCTTCTTGAGTAAGAATTGTTTTGCGTAGCGCCAACACTCGGCTATGCTCTGCGGGGAGCACATGGCGAAACGACAGATCTTCGAGCATTTCTTTGAATTCATTCATGCCAAGACGATTAGCGATCGGGGCATAGATTTCCAAACTTTCGAGAGCAATACGAATACGTTTTTTTGGTTCATGTGCATCAAGTGTCATGAGGTTGTGACAGCGATCCGCAAATTTAATAATCATCACGCGAATATCTTCGGCCATGGCTACAAACATTTTGCGCAAGTTTTCGATGTAGCGTTCTACTCCGCGATATTTGATCGCGCCTAATTTGGTGATGCCACCCACCATGGCGGCGATATCGTGGTTGAAATTTTTTTCGATCATCTCGAGGGTGATCGGCGTATCTTCGGGAACGTCATGAAGCAATCCTGCAATTACAATATTGGGATCAATGCGCATTCTGGCCAAGATATATGCGGTCGAGAGAGGGTGAATAATGTAGGGTTCGCCTGTTTTGCGGAATTGTCCTTTATGCGCGTCGGCCGCAAAGTCGTAGGCCAGGCGAAGTAAATCAAGATCAGCCGTGGTGCTGTAGGCTTGCACGGCGGTAATCAGGTCAGTTATTGTCAGATCCTGAGGAATCACTATCCGTTGACTCATAAGGGGTGATGGGAGTGACTGTTTCTTCTATTTGTTTGGTGAAGGTACAGCCTTCATGACTGCAACGTATTGTACCTTTGGCGCCAAAAACAAGCAAATTGTTACAGGTGGGACACAGTTCGCCATTTGGTTTGCTCCACAAGGCGAAGGTGCATTTAGGGTATTGGTTGCAACTATAGAAAATACGGCCTCGTTTTGATTTGCGTTCGACAACGTCGCCTTGTTTGCATTCAGGGCAGGTAACACCAGTTTTTTGTTCAATGTTTTTTATCTCCTTACATTTAGGATAGGTGGAACAGCTGAGAAACGGCCCAAAACGACCTACTTTTTGTACCATTGGCGCTCCACAGGTGGTGCAATTAATATTGGTAGGCACTGCTGGAGCCGCATTTTTTCCGCCTTTATCCAATTGTTTGGTATTGCGACAATCGGGGTAACCGCTACACGCCAAGAATTTTCCAAAGCGGCCAATTTTAATCACCATGGGCTGACCGCACTTGTCGCATTTTTCTTCACTTTTTTCTTCGGTAAGATCTTTTTTGTTGAGTTCTTTATCTTTGAGTGTAAGTTGTTTTTTGAAGGGAAGATAGAAGGCGGAAACGACCGGTGTCCATGGTTCTTCGCCGCGGGCAATCGCGTCCAGTTGTTCTTCCATGGCTGCAGTAAAGGCAAAGTCCACAATATTAGGGAAGTGTTCTACCAACAAGTGATTTACCACTTCGGCGATGCTGGTGGGGCGCAGTTTTTTCTTTTCATCACGTTCCACATAACCACGATCTTCCACTGTGGCAATAGTAGGAGCAAAGGTGGATGGGCGACCGATGCCGTATTCTTCCAACGCTTTTACCAAGGTAGCATCTGAGTAGCGAGCTGGTGGTTCGGTGGCATGTTCTTCGGGAGTGAGTTTACTGCACTGTAATTCTTCGTTGAGAATAACTTTGGGGAGCAAGTTTTCTTTGGTTCGATCGGGATAGAGACGCAAAAATCCGTCGAATACTACCGTTTGACCGGTAGCCCGAAACAAGTGTTTGGTAGAACTGGTAATGTCGATGGTGGTGGAATCAAGTACGGCATTGGTCATTTGACTGGCCATACCTCGTCGCCAAATTAAATCGTACAAGCGGAATTGATTTTTATCCAGAAAGTTTTTTACTTCGTCCGGGGTGCGATTAGCTTCGGTGGGGCGGATAGCTTCGTGTGCCTCTTGCGCATTTTTACTTTTGGTTTTAAAAATACGTGGTTCGGCCAATTGGTAGTCGGCGCCATAATCTGTGCCAATCAAAGCGCGTGCTTCGGTTAAAAATTTTTCGGAAAGATTGAACGAATCAGTACGCATGTAGGTGATGAGACCAACCGAACCGGAGGCGCCGAGTTCGACACCTTCGTACAATTGTTGGGCTAGGCGCATGGTTTGTTTGGCCGAAAATCCCAAGCGATGGTTGGCTTCTTGTTGGAGGGTGGAGGTGGTAAACGGAGGAAGCGGGGCGCGGTTAGTTTTTTTACGCTCATTGGCAGTAACCCGATATTCGGCTTTTTTGAGTTGAGCAATAATAGTGTTCACCTCGTCATTTGTTTTAATTGCTAATTTGTCCAATTTTTTTCCGGCAATAGAAAACAGGCGGGCTTGAATAAGCTCTGCTGTGGTGGTAGAAAAATCTCCGTCCAACGTAAAATATGTTTCGGGAATAAATTTTTTAATTTCTTCTTCACGTTCCACGACCAAACGAACAGCCACTGACTGCACGCGACCAGCGGATAATCCTTTGGCCACTTTACGCCATAAAAACGGAGAAAGTTCATAACCCACTAAGCGATCTACAATACGTCGTGCTTGTTGAGCATCAACCAGATTGTTATCAATAAGCCGAGGGTGTTTCAGCGCATCGAGAATGGCCTCTTTGGTAATTTCGTGAAACACAATGCGCTCGGCTTTTTTAGGATCAATATCTAGCACGTGAGCCAAGTGCCAGGAAATGGCTTCTCCTTCACGATCGCTATCAGTCGCGAACAAGATATGGTCCGCTTTTTTGGCCGCGGTTTTGAGTTCATCAACCGTCTTTTTTTTGTCTTTGGAAATGGTGTAATCAGGAGCAAAATCATGAGCAGTATCAACACCAATTTTGGTTTTGGGGAGATCGCGAATATGGCCGAAGGACGACTTGACCGTGTAATTGCGCCCCAAAAAACGGCCAATGGTTTTGGCTTTGGTGGGGGATTCTACGATAATAAGGGTGTTCATAGGGTGCTGGTCAAAGAGATGAGTCCGCCGTTATTTTTAATAATGCCGCGAATTTCCATGAGCGTAAGTGTACTCTGAATTACCGAACTGTCAAGGCCGGTCGCTTCAATAAGAGCAGTCACGGGTTGAAAATTTTGGCTTAAACAAGCGATAATTTTTTCTTCAGCCGGACTCTCGGCCATAACTTTTGTTACTTTTTTGGTAGGCAGGACTGCTTCCAGATTGAGAATGGTAATAATATCCTCTGGTTCTGTGGCGATAGCCGCCCCCAGTTTGAGGAGTTTGTTGGTGCCTTTGCCAGTTGGAGAAGTAATTGGGTGAGGCACGGCAAAAACTTCGCGGTTATACTCCAAGGCCGCAAACGCAGTGATGAGCGCGCCAGAGTGGATAGGTGCTTCGGTCACTAATGTGCCCGCGCAGAGCCCAGCGATAATTCGGTTGCGGGCGGGGAAGGTATATTCGGTGGCAGAAAATCCTGGTGGGTATTCCGAAACAATGGCACCACCTTGAGCCAGTATTTTTTTGGCAATTGGCAGGTTGGTGATGGGGGCGATAGAGCTCTGATTTACTCCGCTCCCGAGTACGGCGAGTGTGTAGCCGTTTCCTTCAAGTGCAGCTTCGTGGGCAACTGCATCAATGCCGAGTGCGAGACCGCTTACAATTCCAATACCGCTTTGGGCGAGCGATCGAGTAAAATCATGGGTAACATTTCGGCCGTAGACAGTACAGCGTCTGGTGCCCACCACTCCGAGCAAGGGCATTTCGGATGGAGGGAGGGTGCCGCGTACAAAAAGTACAAATGGCGCATCAGGAATTTCTTGGAGTTGTTTGGGGTATTCGGGGTCTCCTTGATGAATGGCCGTGATTTCTTCTCGCGCTAATTCTTGTTCTAGTTTTTCAATGGAGAGCGTGTCGCGCCAGGCCAAAAATTCATGAGCTACTGATTCTTCCAGATCAAGTTTGCTAAGGTCGTCTAGCTCCAGAGCAAAAAAATCTGCGAGTGTGGCAATGCGACTCATGAGACGGCGATGGCGGCTGGGAGTAATTTTGGGAAAATAGGCTAGGGCGACGTGTGGGTGCATAGAGATTACAAATGATGATTGGTGTGCGGTGGGGTGATGTCGAGCGGTTGTGGCGCGGTGTATACAAACAAGAGGAGTGCCAGATATGAAACAAGCGTGAGCCAGGCCGGGAATGGTACAGTGATGGCTGCGAAGGAAAGTGCGCCGAACCATTCGGCAGTAAGTATAACATACCACAGGCCAAGCGAGGTAATAAAAACTATCGGGAGAGCCAGGAATGAGGAGAGAAAACTGATTATCACCGCACCGGTGCCAAACAGCATGAGCCAAGGAATAATCCACAAAACAAGAATGTTGGTGACCGGAGCAACAAGCGAAACGCGACCGAAAGTATGAGCAATAATGGGGAGGGTGGCGATGGTGGCCGAAAGTGTAGCCAGTAAAACTTCTTTGATAGGTGCTAGTGAATCGGGAATAGCACGCAGTATTTTGGTTTGTTCCAAAAATGGCGAAAGATACATGAGTCCCCAGGTGGCCATAAAGGATAGTTGAAAACCAACGTCCCACACCAAAATATAGGGGTTATTCATGGCCATGATGGTGGCGGTATAAATCAGCACACGACCAGGATTGATTGGTCGGCCGAGAAGTTGGGCGAGGAGTGCGAGGCATCCCATAACACTGGCTCGTACCACCGAAGCAGAAGCGCCGGTGAAAATAGTGAAGAGAACAATGCCACCGATGGAGGCCCAGATCGCTTGGCGGCGATGGAGTCCTGCCGAGATTCCAAGTGCTAAAAATATTACCACGATCACACTAATGTTGTAACCGGATATGGCCACAATGTGCGAGATACCGGCGCGGTTGAATGACTCTGTAAGTTGTTTGGAGAGACCACTTCGTTCGCCGTAGAGCAGTCCCGCCAACAGAGAGCTTCCTGGCTCTTGGAATAAGTTTTCTACACGAGCACGAATGATCTGTTTAAACGTCAAAATTGCCCGCATGATTTTTGCACCGCGGTTTGGTAAGTGAATAGGGGTGATACGCGGAAAGTTGCAGAGCGAAAAAATACCTTGCGTGGCTAGATATTGACGATAGGAACTCCCGTCATCAGATTTGGGAGAATCAAGTTTGCAGTTGATGCGTATGTTGTCGCCGTAGGTATAGCGCGGAAAGCGGGGTGCAGTCACTTGCGCACGACCATTCACCGGAAATTCACCGATTGAATCTACGGAGATAACGTAGCGCGTGGCGTTTTGTGCTTCGATCGGTTCTTCGGCTATCCAGCCGGTGAGTTCAACTTTTTGTCCGTTGAAGGAAACTGTAGAGTGGGGATTTTTTGGATCGGGGATTATCTGGAGCGACTGGACAATTCCGAGCCATAAAAAAATGAGGGTGATGGTGATGTGCCTTTTTTGTGGTTGCTGCCAGAAGTATCCAAGGAGTGCTAGTAAAGAACAAATAATAAGTGGGTGGAAAAATATTTTTTGATTGGATAAGGCAGGAAGAGAAAATAGCGCCGCTCCGATGAGGTAGGCAAAACAAAATATTATAACCGCCGTACTTTTGGAATCAATTATGCCCTCCCGCATAAAATGTGATGCCACTGGGTATTATTTTTTTAAGAAGCGGATAGATTTTTTTGTAAGGTCTACTTCCGCTATCGATCCAGCGCTTTCACTTGATATAATAATTTTTGATTTATCCTGAAAATGTGATGAAAAATTATTTCCTATTTGTTTATCCCAATCATTAATTGCTTTTCTTGCTGAAGAAAAAAGTTCATTTGTTTGTAAGTTATATAGACTTATTTGGGTCCAGATATCTTCAATACCCTCACCTCCAGCAACGTAGTTTATAAGAATTATTAGGAATTTTTTGTCTGGAGAAATGATTATTTCTACGTTGTGCATCATTCCTAACCATTCCCACTTTAATGGCTTGACCAACACAGGCCAATGATCGGCTTGAGAAAATTTTTCTATTCCGACCGGGGAGAGCAAGTACCGAACACTCTCTACTGGTTCCGTAAGTGCAAAATATTTTAGTGCGTGTAAAGGAAAATCCAATCTTTGGCCACTAGAATCTATTTTGGCAGTACCGTTGACGATACCTCCCTTTTCTTGATCTACAGAACTTCGATATACATGGGATTCCGTTATTTTTTTCTGCTCCTCTGTAAATACCGAAGAAGAAGCTGATGTCCAGCTTTCATTTAGGATATTAAATTTTGCCACTGTCGAAGAACTGAAAAGAAGTGAATCTTTATTGGAATATGAAGAAAATTTGTATTGTACGTAGGTTCCAGTTGGGGAAATTACAAAATCATCAATATTAAAATCAAGCTCATCAGTTGATGATACGAAAGGTAACGAAGGTGGTTCGGGGAAGTCTTTTATAGAAAATTTTGACCAAGTATTATTCGTGGGATGAAAGCGGGATATTGTTCGATCAAAAAAATCAGTTGCCCACACCTCATTTTCGCTCGCATACATTCTGTCGGCAGGAATATTTGGAAACTTAATTACTTGTTTTGTTTTGATATCTATTCGGTATGCATCATTTCTGTCCCCCGTCCATAAAAAATTTTTCTGTATTGCCAACTTATTACTACCCGGCACGTTAAAAATATATTCAACTGTATTTTTTTCCAGATTTATCATATATATTTTTTTGTCTTGGTCAGGGCAAAGGACGAAAAAATACTTTCCAGTTTGGATAGAATCCTGGACGTCGCAGTCTATAAGCTGTGTATTGTTCATTGATTTGAGGTGCATGTCTGCGTCAAAGATAGCTATCTCTTTGTGATTCCAAAATGTAAAAATATAGTCATTGTGATAATTCCAAACCTTACCAAATAATTCTCCAATATCTTCCTGCAATGAAGGAAAATCATTAAGGGTGAGATTCTGAAAACTAGTTATTTCGTTGGCTCGTGATATAAAAGCTGGACCATTTACCGTGGGCTGTTGTGTGGGGAGAATTATGGTGAATTGCGGATTGGTATTTTTCTTTGACCATATTTGCCATAACGTAAATACAGCCGCGAGCAATAACACAATTACACCAGCTCCTATATATTTTTTGGTAACAGTTTTCATATTATATTCAAGAGAAATATTACTACACTACGATACTGAGTAGTTTTCCGGCCACGTAAATAACTTTTTTGGGAGGTTTGCCGTCGAGCCATTTTTGCGTTTTTTCGCTGGCGAGAGCCGTGGCTTTAATTTCTTCTTCGCTGGTACCTGCCGCAAACACAAACGAATCGCGTACCTTGCCGTTGACTTGCACCACGATGGTCATTTCGTCGTTTTTGGCCAGTTCGGCATTGTACGTTGGCCAGGGGGCAAACGCTATTGAATCGGTGTTGCCAAGCATCTGCCACAATTCTTCGGCTATGTGCGGAGCGAACGGAGCGAGGAGGCGCGTGAGTGTGCTGAATAATTCAGCACTGACATGTTCTTCTTTACCGAGTTCATTTACTAGCTCCATCATTTTGGCAATCGCGGTGTTGAAACGCATGGCTTCAATGTCGTCACTTACTTTTTTGATCGTTTGATGGAGGAGTGACGTGATTTTTTTCTCGTCTTTTTGGTTTATTTTTTCTTGCAAATTCCACACCTTATCCAAAAATCGGCGTACACCAATCAACCCATTCGTATCCCATTCCACCGCCTGATCAAACGGACCCATAAACATAATATAGGTACGGAGAGCGTCGGCGCCAAATTCGGCCACCATATCATCCGGATTAATCACATTGCCTTTACTTTTGCTCATTTTTTCTCCACCTTTGGCGAGTATCATGCCGTGCGACGTGCGCTTGGCATACGGCTCGCGCGTGGGCACGAGTCCAAGGTCAAACAAAAATTGATTCCAAAAACGGGAATAGAGCAAGTGGAGCACGGTGTGTTCCATGCCGCCGTTGTACCAGTCCACAGGCGTCCAGTATTTTATTTTTTCTGGTGCGGCAAAAGCCGTATCGTTATGTGGATCAAGATAGCGCAAAAAATACCAGCTGGATCCGGCCCAGTTAGGCATCACGTCTGTTTCGCGCGTAGCAGGGCCACCGCATTTGGGGCAGGTCGTGTTCACCCAGTCGTGCATTGCTGATAATGGAGATTCGCCATTGTCGGTTGGTTCGTATTTTTCTACTTTTGGAAGTGTAAGTGGTAGTGTAGATTCAGGTAGTGGAATCCAACCTGGATTTAGTTGTTCTCCAGAAGGTTCGGAGTTCAAGGTTCGGAGTTCGGGTTTTTCTTTGCACGCAGGACAAAACACCAGCGGTATTGGCTCACCCCAGTAACGTTGGCGAGAAAACACCCAGTCGCGGAGACGGTATTTGGTGGTCATTTTTCCGTTCACGAATCCAGTGATTTTGGTTTTGGCTTCGTTGCTTGGTAGTCCATCGAACTGTCCGCTGTTTACCAGAATACCTTCTTCGGTAAAAATGTTTTTTTCGGTAAACATTTTCCATTCGAGTACATGGTGTGGCCAGTTGATTCGTGTGGCTATTTCCTGTTTTGGTGCCCACACAATTTGGTGTTTTCCTTCTTCTACTTCGCTTGGTATTCGCTCATCGTCCAGTAATCGTACGTGAAAAACAGTCGAGTCAGTACGTTGATTTTTGTTTTTGGTATGTCGAAACCCATACGCCTGAAGGTGTTCTACTACTGTCTCCTGTATTTCAAAATGAATATACCCTGTTTCTTCCTTCACTTCTCGTATCATGGCTTCTTGGAGATCTTCGCCAGTTTCTGCCCCGCCACCTACAAAATGCACATGATCACCTTCTACTTGTAACAGAAATTTTCCACCCTCTACGCTTTCAATGATGGCATCCACAGTGCGACGTTCTAATGTTTCAACATCTGTTCGTGCTTTGTCTATACCGGTCTGTTCAAAAAAAGGTGCCACTACCTGTTTTACAGGGAGGTTATATTTTTGCGCAAATTCGAAATCGCGTTCGTCGTGGGCGGGGACGGCCATGATGGCGCCGGTGCCGTAGTTGCCGAGTACATAGTCGGCAGTCCAGACGGGAATGGTTTCGCCGGTGGCGGGGTTGATGGCAGTAATACCTTTTAGTTCCACGCCGGTTTTTTCTTTGCCTTCGGCTGTGCGTTCGAGATCGGTTTTTTTCTTGGCGGCGTCGATATAGGTGTGAACGTCGCTTGGGTTTTTTACTTCGTTAAGAATGGCATTAAGGATTGGATGTTCCGGAGCCACCACCAAATATGTCGCGCCAAACAATGTGTCTGGCCGTGTGGTAAACACTTTAACTTTGAACTCCGAACTTTGAACTTCAAACTCAATCTCCGCTCCTTCACTGCGTCCAATCCAATGCTCTTGTTGAATCTTGGCTTGGGGAATGTAGTCAACTTCGTTTAGGCCGTCGAGCAATTTATCGGCGTACTTCGTAATAGCTAAAATCCATTGTGACTTGTTGCGTTTTTCGACCGGCGTGCCACAACGTTCACAACAACCATCCACCACTTCTTCGTTGGCTAATCCGATTTTATCTTTGGGGCACCAGTTGATGGCCACCTCTTTTTTGTAGGCCAAACCTTTTTTATAGAGTTGTAAAAATATCCATTGCGTCCATTTGTAATATGCCGGATCGGTGGTATCAACCACACGCGACCAATCAAACCCAAACCCCAAGCTCTTGAGTTGGCGCGTAAACGTGGCGATATTTTCGGCTGTAACTTCGGCCGGTGGACGGCCGGTTTTGATGGCAAAATTTTCGGTAGGGAGACCAAAGGCGTCAAAGCCAATAGGATAAAGCACGTTATATCCTTCCATGCGGCGTTTGCGCGACACCACGTCCATGGCGGTAAATGGTCGTGGATGGCCCACGTGAAGCCCGGCGCCGGAGGGATACGGGAACTCAATGAGCGCGTAAAATTTTCGTTTACTCGGGTCTTCGGTAACGGCAAAAGTCTGGTTTTTATCCCAGTATTTTTGCCATTTTGATTCAATAGATTGCGGTTCGTATTTGGGCATAGGGAGAGCTAGTTTGAGCCATTTATTTACCTATCTTACCCCGCCCCCTTGAAAAAATCAATGGACTGTGCTAGGGTAGGGCTGGTGTTACCAGGCGAAGCCTGCCTGAATGGCAGGGGTGACCTCACTTCGAGACACGGTGAGTGTTCATTGGGAATGCGTAGGGTTGGCGCAAGTAAGGCCCTGAGTAGTAAGGGTCAAAAAGCACAACAAGGTGCACTCCCTCAGCAAAGGCGCTAGGAAGTTCTGCACAGAAGATCTTTTTTGTGTAAGTGACTTGCTTTAAAAGCAGGGTAAAACCCGCAATGCGCGACCCGCCGCCGCGTCCGTTTCCAGGATGCATAAGCCGGAAAGCCCCTGATCTCCATGGTCAACATTGCAGTGTTGCTGGGGCAAATAGGATACGCTCACAATGTCGTGAGTATGAACCTAGTGGGTCGAATTCCTTCACTACGGGGTCTGGCTGAGCGTACCTCGTAACACCATTGTTCGCTCTGGGCGTGTGTACTGCAATACATACGCCCTCTTTCTTTATTTTTGACAGTTGGGACAAAAATGCGTGCCTCGGCCCGCTATTTTTATTTTTTTAATGGGAGTTTTACAACGATGACAGGGTTCGTTTTTACGTCCGTACACATGCAAAAAATTGGCAAAATAACCCCGCTTACCTTCGGAGTCAACATAGTTGTTAAACGTGGTGCCACGTTTGACTACCGCTAATTTAAGTATTCTCTTGGTAGTTGAATATATTTTTTTTCGTTCGGGCAGGGTGAGAGTGGTGATTTTTCGGGTGGGAAGCACACCGGCACCAAAACAAATTTCGTCCGCGTAGATGTTGCCAATGCCGGCAATGAATGCCTGATTCAAGAGAAATACTTTGATGGTAGTGGTGCGTTTGTGGAGTTGGGCATTAAAGGCGGTAAAGGTAAATTCTGGAGAAAGTGGTTCAATGCCGTATCTGTTTTCAATCGCGGTGAGTCGTTTTTGACTAACAATTTCTAAATAGCCAAATTGGCGCATGTCATTAAAAAAAAGTTTAGCACCATTAGCAAACGAAAAAATAACGTAGGAATATTTTTCGGAAAAATTATCCGCGTCATTACCAAAACTATGTCCGCCACCAAGCACGGTATTACCACGGCGATAGATGAGTTGTCCGGTCATTTTGAGGTGTATCAACAAAAAAGCATCCGGGCGATCAACCACAAAAATCATGAGTTTGCCGCGGCGTCGAATATCTACAAACGTTCGTGTGGTGAGTATGTTGATAAATTTTTGTTTGGAGTTTTTTACTAGTCGCGTTTTGCGAATTTCTACAGCGGTAATTTTTTGCCGCAAGATTCGTTCGCGCAAATCGTTTCGGATTGTTTCTACTTCGGGAAGTTCGGGCATAGAAAATTACGGAGTGCCACGGGCGTCCATAGCCGCACTTACCCGTTCAATGGCCAATAAAAATGCGGCCGTGCGGAGGGTGGTGGCAAATTTTTCTTTGCGTTCCCAGACAGCAGTAAACGAGCTCTGCATCATCGGTTCTAGTTTGGCAAGCACTTCGGCTTCAGTCCAATAGTAGTTGGTGGTATTCTGCACCTGTTCAAAATATGACACGGTTACGCCGCCCGCATTGGTGAGTACGTCGGGAATTACTAGGATACCTTTTTGTTCGAGGACGGTGTCGGCTTCGGGAGTGGTAGGGCCGTTGGCTAATTCGGCAATCACGTGCGCTTGAACGCGAGAGGCATTTTCTGCGGTGATTTGGTTTTCGAGTGCCGCCGGGATCAATAAATCAACAGACAGCTCCAGAAGTTCTGCGTTAGTA
>CAYTMT010000022.1:0-12683 GCA_964439095.1 uncultured Gammaproteobacteria bacterium
GGGGCGGGCTGAGCCGATGGTGGCAACATCGCGGCAAAACTAGACCGGAAATGGCAAGTGGATGTATTGAAAAATTTGATTGGAATTATTTAAAAGTGATGTGGAGGCGTGGAGAAAGGCCAGAAATTGAGAACGCCGTTAAGGGATTTGAAAATAAAATTATTCGTTTAAACAACAGAAAGGAAACGAAAAATTTTCTGTCTAAATTTTTTATACGTTAATAGCGCATTTTCTGTGTCATCAACTACTCCAAGGGGAATATGAAAAAATTTCTTACAAAAATCTATCTCTTTAAATTTTTCGATGATTTCATTCTCGTCTACCCGTTCTATACGGTCATGTTTGCCGACTTTAAAATGCAGCCGTGGCAAGTGGCCACACTTCTGGCAGTTTGGTCAATAACAACGTTTTTGTTGGAGGTTCCGTCGGGAGTTTGGGCAGATAAATATTCGCGCAAAAATATTCTTTTCTTGGGGCAGATAATTCGTTTCTTCGGATATTTGATCTGGCTATTCTACCCAACTTTCATTGGATTCTTAGTTGGTTTTGTGTTTTGGGGAATAAAAAGCGCGCTAACATCTGGTACATTCCAAGCTCTAATCTATGATGAGTTGAAACTAACAGGCGATGAGAAACAATTTGCAAAAGTTTTGGGTCGAACAAAAACAATATCTTTTGTCGCCATGCTCACTGCCTCTGCTTTAGCGTCGCCAGCAATATTGCTCGGATATCCATTCGTACTGGCGCTAAGTAGCATGGCGGTATTAATTTCAGGCATCATTGTCGTGACACTGCCCAAAGCACAAAAAGTTGAATCGACCCATGAAAAAGAATATTTTTCCATTTTAAAAATAGGGTTACGCACAGCTTTAAAAAACATCACCGTCTTTCGTCTAATTTTTTTCTTGTCGTTGGCTGGTGCCCTAAGTGGCTCGCTTGAGGAGTTTTGGACAATTTTTGCCAAGGACGCAGGATTACCAATTTATGGGTTGGGAATATTCCTTTGTTTAATGGATGTCTCAAGTAGCGCCAGTAGCTTCATCGCTCACCGCTTCGAAAAAATGTCCACTAAGTTTTTTTATGTATTGGCTGTATTTGGTGGAATCATGTTATTTGCCGCCGGCTACTTGTTTTCCATCCCAGCCCTATTGTTGATAATAATGTTTAATTCCTTATTTGAAATCATTCAAATCGTCTTCGAGAGCAAACTACACCATTCCATCGATTCAACGGCGCGAGCCACAATATCTTCCGTAAATTCATTTCTTCTTGAAATCGAGGCGATGATCATGTACTTAGTTTTTGGTTTTATCGCTCAGGCCAGCTCCTACCGTAGTGGTGTTATGGTTTTTGGTGTAATCGTGGCTATTTTTGGGATTATGTATTTGATATTTTCAAAAGCTAAAAGACACGGATAGTTATAACGCAAAAAAATAAATTTATGAATTACAAAAAACTTCTAAAATATATCAACCTTGCCGTTGAAGCTCACCAAGAGAAATCCCAGAAACCAGAAAAAGCACTTCGAACCTTCCTGTCGGGAGAATCAAACCCGTATTTTACCCATTCTTTGTGGTGTGCGATGACAATTCTAATGGAAACTAAACTACCCGAGTCAATTCGCCTTCCGGGGGCAGAGGCATTACTATTTCACGATGTTCTTGAAGACACCACAGCGGATCTGCCGGCTGATCTATCGCCAGAAGTGAAGAATCTTGTGCAATCGATGACCTTTAATGATTTTCATACCGAGGTCAGAGAAACACTTAAAAAACCACCGTTAAATCAGTTACTGAAATTATACGATAAAACCGCCATTCTTTATGACGGTGTGGTGAAGGGGAAGGTTAGCGAAGAATGGTATGATTATATTCGAAGCTTAGCCAATAATGTTGAGAAAGAATACGGCGAATTAAACATAGTGCTTTTAGCTAAAGTATTACTGGCCAATGAATAGAAATGATAATTACCTAAAATAAATTATGTTAGATTTTATTTTCATCGCAGGTTCTCCAGGTTCGGGAAAAACCACAATCTCAAAATTACTGAAAAGTAAGCTGGGAAACGCTCCTCTTGTTGATTTTGGGCATATTCGTGCTTTTCATTTAACAGATGATTGGGGCAACACAAATCAAAAAGAGGAACAAATGACTTTTGAGAATCTGCTATACATATTAAAAAACTACAGAAAGCATGGTTATCAGAATGTCATCATTAATGATCTTCAAGATGAACGCATTCAACAAATACCAACCGTTTTTGCTGGATCTCGTTATAAAATATTCACACTCACCGTAGAAGATGCAATCTTAAGACAACGGGTGCTCAATCCTACAAGAGATTCTGGATTCCGTGATGTTAGGGCGGCAAGTGAGTGGAATAAACAAATCATGGAACGAAAAAACTTGCAGGGTGAGCACAAGATTGACAATTCCCATGACGATCCGATAAAAACTGTGGATGTCATTATGAAAATAATAAAAAAATAATGATCGTCTATTGACTTTACATAACAAAACACCGGATACGCTCCGGTGTTTTAAATTATTGTTTTGGTTCAAAGTGATTACAGTGTCCACCTGGGTCAACTTCGCCGTATTCCGCCACCGCTTCCTCAAAGGTCATATCGGCCGGCACGCAACCGTGTTTGCCATTTTTGGCTTGGTAGTTTTTACAATTTTGGCACTGAGTAGCCACTTCCGGCCAATTGGCCGTGTATTGTACATCGTCTGACATAATTTTAGTCTTTAGAAATTTTATTTAAAAAATCTCCCATAATGTCGACCTTTAATAAATTAAACCCCTTATTATCACAGCGCTTTATGATAATAAGTTTGTCGCCTTTTTCAATACCGTATTCTTTGCGTAATTCAATAGGGATGGCTATTTGGCCTTTATCGGTTACGGTTACCGTGCCAAAGTAGTTAGTTTTACGACCGCAAATTCCTTTTTCCATATATTTGATAATTAAGATATTTCTTACTTATCTTACCATACTGGCATATCCTGTCAAGAGGAGTGAGACACTACCAAATATACTATATCTGTGTCCCATTCGTCCTGTCCAACTATTACCCCGCTTATTCTAGCCAAATCCCCAAAAGCAACGAGACATCCACTTTTGGCCATAGCCCCACTTACCCCCCCCATTGTTTAATGTCGGTTTTTCTGGTATTATGACCCCGACCGAGGTGCTTCGGGCAAAATCCCAGACGACCTCCAAATAAGCCCTTGGTTGACTGTATTAACTTCGTTCTAGACCGTGCAAGTGCACAATAGAGTAGTATCTTTTTATAAGTTTATTGGGTAAATAAAAATCCGCACTGAATACTCGGTGCGGATTTTTATTTTGTTTGTCTATTATAACATCGTCACACTCACCACTTTATCATCGCCTTCTTTGAAGCGCATGAGGCGCACGCCTTGGGTGGAGCGGCCCGAAGAAGGGATGGATGAAAATGGCATGCGAATCGTTTGGCCTTTGGCAGAGATGAGGATAATATCTTTTTCGTTGGATTCAACTTTGTCGACAACACTGGCATGCACAATGGCTCCGGTTTTTTCGGTTACTTTGGCAGTTTTAATGCCGCTGCCGCCACGCCCTTGCACTTTGTAGAATGAAAGTGGAGAGATTTTACCGAGACCGTTTTCGCCGATCGTCATGAATTCTAAGCTGGTATTTTTTGGATCCACAATATCCATACCCACTACCTCATCGGCAGAGTGTAAGCGCACACCATGGACACCGCTGGCCGTTCGGCCCATTTCGCGTACGTCTTTTTCTTTAAAGCGAATGGCTTGACCGAGACGAGTGGCAATCATGATTTCGTTGTTGCCGTCCGATGGTTTCACCCATTCCAAATTATCATCCGGGCGAATTTTGAGTGCGATCAAACCACTGCGACGCACATTGTCAAAGTCTTCGATGGCTGTTTTTTTAATGATACCTTTCGTGGTGGCCATGACGAGATACTTGATGCGGGTGCGGTCGGCAATCGGCAGGAGGGCAGTAATTTTTTCGTTGGGCGCCAGTTGCAAAAAGTTCACCAGGGCTTGTCCTTTGGAGGTGCGACTGCCTTGGGGAATATCGTAGGCCATGAGCTGGAAGACGCGACCACGGTTGGTAAAGAAGAGCATGTTGTCGTGGGTGCTGGTGGCGATCAGTTGGGTTACTGATTCTTCTTCGCGAGTGGTAATGCCGATAACGCCTTTGCCACCGCGACTTTGCTGGCGGAATGTGTCCGGAGGGAGGCGTTTAATATAGCCGTCAGTGGTGACGGTGATAACCGTAGGTTCGTTGGGTACTAAATCTTCCACCGTAAATTCTTTGATGCCATGGGCAATAATTTGGGTGCGACGATCTTCGCCAAATTTTTCTCCAATTTCGGCAGTTTCAGTTTCAATAATGCTTAAAATTCTTTTGGGGGAAGAAAGAATCGCTTCTAATTCCTTAATCAGCAACATTTTTTCGTTGAGTTCGTCTTCAATTTTTTGACGTTCCAAGTTGGCTAATTGTTGGAGTTTCATTTCCAAAATGGCCGTTGCTTGACGGTCGGTAAAGCCAAATTTTTCCATGAGGTTAATCTTGGCCTCGTCTTTGTCTTTGGAAGCACGGATGGTTTTGATGATGAGATCGATTTTGTCCAGTGCAATCTTGAGACCTTCCAAAATATGGGCGCGGTCTTTGGCTTTGTTTAAATCAAACTCAGTGCGACGGCGAATAATTACCTGGCGATGTTTGATAAATTCTTCCAAAATATTTTTGAGATTGAGCACGCGCGGTTGGATGCCATCAATAAGGGCCAACAAATTCACGTGGAAGGTGGTTTGCAGGTCAGTCATTTTGAACAGCGTGTTCAAGACTTTTTTGGGGTAGGCATCTTTTTTAAGTTCAATTACCACGCGTACACCTTCTTTGTTGCTTTCGTCGCGCAGATCTTTAATGCCTTCAATTTTTTTCTCTTGTACCAAGTTGGCAATTTTTTCGATCAATTCCGCCTTGTTCACCTGGTAGGGAATTTCGGTAACGATAATATGGAATTGGCCGGATTTTGTTTCTTGAATATCAGCTCGAGCACGCATCACAATACCACCACGTCCGGTAGATTCAGCAGTGAGAATATCTTTTTTGTTGTAGATAATACCGCCGGTTGGAAAGTCTGGACCTTTGATAATTTCGTTTAATTCTTCGGAAGTGATTTGTGGGTTTTTAATTAATTCCCCAATACCGTTGCATAGTTCACGTAAGTTATGTGGGGGGATGGAAGTGGCCATACCAACGGCAATACCCATACTGCCATTGAGAAGGAGGTTGGGTAGTTTGGCTGGAAGGACAGTCGGCTCTTGGTGTGAGCCATCATAGGTGGGGATGTAGCTCACTGTTTCTTTTTCAATATCGAACATCATTTCTTCAGCGATCGCTTTCAGACGAGCTTCGGTATAACGCATGGCAGCAGCTGAGTCGCCATCCATGGAACCAAAGTTACCCTGACCGTCCACAAGTTGGTGGCGCATGGAAAATTCTTGCGCCATGCGAACGAGAGAGTCGTAGATGGCAGAGTCACCGTGCGGGTGATATTTAGCCATTACTTCACCAACCACGTGTGCTGATTTGCGAAATCGAGCACTATGACGAAGACCGAGATTCCACATAGCATAGAGGATGCGGCGATGTACTGGTTTCAATCCGTCACGCACGTCGGGAAGTGCACGTGAAACGATAACGCTCATGGCGTATTCCAAATATGATTGTTTTACTTCGTCAACGAGCGCGGCATCGCTGAGGTTTCCTAGTTGGCGAGGGAGGGGGAGTTTTTCTGGCATAGGATTATCGTTTCATTTCTGATTGTTTTTTAGGTTTAAGCAAAAGTGACGTGGTGGTTGTTTCTATATTTGATGTTGTTATCACGGTAGTGGTGGTGCTGGCTTCGTTGGGGGGAGTAGTGGAATTGGCAAGAGCTGCTGAGAGCACTCGTTGTATCTCTTGTAGTGCCAGCTCTTTGTTTGGCGAAGTAACTGCAGGCTGTACGGTTCCTTGCCAATTTTTCACTGCATCGGTGGCTAGTTTTTTCTCTCCCGCACTATTCCAATTAAAGGTAGTAATTTGAACCTTGAATGACCAGCTCCAGAGCGCAATAATGATAACCGAAACAATTGAAGCGCCTAGCCACATCCAACGCCGAATTTTTTGTTCATGCAATTGTTCGGTAGGTGATGGTTGCCAAGAATTACCACGTTCTGTGTCGCTGAGGGGGATTTCTTGAAAAATTAAACTGGGCATAGGAACAGAACGTTCATGCGCCGGATGTTTTTGATGTTTTGCTCGAGCAATTTTTTTCTTAGCCGCCATACGGTTTGTGAAATTAGGTATTTTTTTCCAGCACAAACAGTTGCATGGTATCGGTGGGGAGATCCTTTTTTTTGATGATGATTTTTTTGTCGGTAGCAGTCGGGGAAACGCCAATTTCTTTGAGGAACTGAGTGAGGGGTGAGGCGTTTGGATCGGTATCGGACTGGTAGGCCATTGGGATAACGATACGTGGTTCAAGGGCGGTTACTACGGAAGCGGCGGCATCGGGAGTGAGGTAGTTTTTTCCGCCGCCTACGGACACAAAAAGAATGTCGGGATTGCCGATGATCTCCATAGCCGAGCTGGAAGGCAGGACGGTGATGCGGCCAACATGGACAATGTTGATGCCTTCAATGTTGAGTTTAAAAATAATGGATTCATTGTTGCCGGGCACACCATAGATCATGACGCCCTTGGTTTCAATTTCACCAAGCGTGTCAACCATAAAAGCAGTAGTGCCAATA
The DNA here is from genome assembly GCA_964439095.1 of uncultured Gammaproteobacteria bacterium. Classification (GTDB taxonomy): domain Bacteria; phylum Patescibacteriota; class Patescibacteriia; order Magasanikbacterales; family GWA2-37-8; genus CAYTMT01. Next base: position 6,814 of record CAYTMT010000022.1, read on the forward strand.
GAGGCGGCATTTTCTTGTCCGCGAGAAAAAATAGCCACTTCGGGAGAAAAATTACGTGGAAATTCTCCTTCTTCTGGTTTATAGGCGTCCAAAAGCACGTTGACATCCTCTTCTTTGTGTTTGGTTTGCAGTTTAACGCAGGTTTGTCCGAGCCAGGTAATGTGCATAAAAGTGGTTTGCAATAAGAACGCGTATATCATATCATAGGGTTAAAGTAAGGGCAAGAACGTGAATGGTCCGTTCTTTCCTTAACCCGCTCTTTCCCGCGAGGTGTGTCATGCATAAAAAGCAACAGCCGTCTCTTCAAGGTCTTCCGTTCGACCACCAGTCTCGGGTGGGCTATGATCTTGACCTGGTCGGGTTTTCCGACGATTTGTGGAAGTGTGCCGTTTCGAGTTTGTCCAAAGAAGGCAGGGTCAAGGGTAGGTTACCTCACTTCTTGCTGGAAGGTCGGGTGTTTCACTTGACCGTTACGAGCGACTACAACCAAGAGACACTTTTCCTTCCAGCCTGCTCTTTGTGTGGAACCGATCAAGAGCCGAGTGACTGGTTGGATTTTGGGAGGCTACCGGTTCTGAATCCAGAGATTGAGGCAGAAGAGTACCGGCTGAAAGTCTGCCAGCCTGTGGAATTGCACTGGAGCGCATCGCTTCCCAACGATTCAACCTACTTGCGGGTGGATACCAACAAAAAAGGGGCAGAAGTGCTCCTGGGTGGGTCGCCAAGTGACCAGGTCCTGTGTGCTATCAAAGAGGAGTTGGTCAAGCGGGCTGCGACTGTGGCTCGCGAGTGGAGAAAAGACTTGCTGTGTCGACGTTGCTGGAAGGAGCGGTTGATGAAGCGTCAGGAGGCATTACTCGCTTCTCTCGATCGATCACGTCACCCCAGTTATTGGGCGTTGCACACGCCTATCAACTGACACCATCTCCGTCCAAACAGTTCATCGCGCCTCGCTTCAGTCAACGACTGGAGCGAGGCTTTTCTTTTTTGATAAGTTATCCCCGTTTTTAATCTTGTAAAAAAATTTGAAAATAGTATGGTGTACATATCGCTCTCTACCCCTTTTCACACGGAGGTGCGTCATGTCGAGAAAAGTAAAAAAGATGATGTTGCCTGTGGGTGACGAAGTATACACGAAACTTTCCTGGAGTATGGTGGTTTTTGTAGAGTTCCTCAGGGAATCTATTCAAAGCACTCTCACCAGGGAGAGTCGAAGACGCAAAGAAGTCTTTCATCGTTTCGAATACGGTGACAGGGCTTTCTGTTGTGTGCTTACCATTGGTTGTGAACCCGAGAAATTGGCGCGTGCTACGTGCCATCGTTGCGGGGGGCGATCAATCGAAGATCTAGTTTGCGCGCTCAAGCCAGATGTAGAGATGAAAGAGCTGAGAAAGGCTAAAGACTATCTGTCATCACATCGCAGAGGTCCGTGTTCACCGTCTGTGCCGTTTTCCAAGAAGGACCCGGCATTCCAAACGGTCATGGAAGATTTCCTGAGATGGGTGGTAAAAGCCATCATCAAGTGCGAGGAAGACAGGAAGAGGAGCCCCTGCACCTGCCAAACCTCGGCCAAGAGGAGGCGCTCGCGAAGTGCCCCACCCTAGCCCCACCCCGGTTTTGACCGTGCGGTGGGGTTTCTATTTTTGTCCTAAAATTTCTAGGGCCGGTATTGACAAAATACGGAAAAAGAGGTACGTTGCGCGTGGTCGAGCTCCGTTTTTCGGAGGTTGGCTGTGCACCCTTTTTCCCAAAGGGTGGCAATGTTCTTTGTCTCGGGAAACATTGGCCAAGGAGGGCCTCGTACCACGCTCAAAAACCTGCCGGGATCGTTTTGTGCGCTCACTGTGGATGTTTTGGAGATCGACCTAGACCGCCTCACCTTGAATCTGAGGGTTTTTGGGAGGCTTGGTCACCAGAACATTGTCGCGGAAGTGATCCGCGAGTGGAACACGGTAGTTGGTCCTGTGGAAACCAGATGTTTCCGGGTCAAGATCAACGAGCGTCACGGTCGAGCATCGTGGGCGCTGGTCATCATGCTGAGTGAGCAAGATGGCACAGTGTGGATCACCAGCAAAGAATCCGATTTTATCTCGGCTTTCGGGGTGTGAATCGGTAGCCAGGGCAAATTCTGGTAACAACCTGTTTTGGGGGAACGCGATTTGCCTGCGTCCCCACCTTTCTTCCGTTGTCGTCTTATTTGTCCCCAAGCATCCCCTTGCCAAAATCACCATTTTTTGGTAGAGTGTGAGCAGCAATAAAAATATAAGCAGGCCCACTTTAGAGGCCAGCACTCGGCTCCGATTTATCGGAGCGGGTTAAGAACATTTTTTTTGTTTATGTCAGAAGCTGACAAAAAAGTAGATTTTAAAAAATTGCTCGAAGAGCACGGTGGTGTGGTTCCGGGTATTGGAGAAATTATCAAAGGCAAAGTTATCTCTGCCGAAAAGAACGAAGTGCGCATCGACATTAACGGTTTAACCACCGGTATTGTGCGCGGTCGCGAGTTGTTCACCGAGTCCAGCGAATACAGCAGTCTCAAAGTTGGCGACGAAGTGGAAGCAACTATTGTTGATTTAGAAAATGAAAATGGTGAAATGGAGCTTTCGTTCCGCACTGCCGGTATGCAGCGTGTGTGGACCAACATCCAAAAATGGATGAAGGACAGCTTGACGCTCAAAGCCAAAGTGGTGGCCGCCAACAAAGGTGGTTTGATGATGCAGGTGGGCGCACTCACTGGTTTTATGCCAGTTTCACAGCTCAATCCCGAGCACTATCCGCGCGTAGCTGGTGGTGACAAAAATTCTATCTTGGAAAAATTGCGTGAACTTTCGGGCAAAGAATTGGAAGTGAAAGTGATTGATGTGAATGAATCCGAAGAGCGTTTGATCGTGTCCGAAAAAGCGGTGTGGGAAGATTCACAAAAAGCAGTATTGGAAGCGTACAAGATCGGCGATGTAGTGGAAGGTTCCGTGAGTGCTATTACTTCGTTTGGTGTGTTCGTCAAATTCGGCGAAGGCCTCGAAGGTTTGGTGCACATTTCGGAAATTGCCTGGCAGAGAATCGATCACCCCAAAGATGTGCTTAAGATTGGCGACAAAGTAAAAGCCCAGATTATTCAACTTGATCATTCCAAAATTTATCTCTCCGTGAAACGATTGGCTGATGATCCGTGGAAGAAAGTGAAAGAAAAATACAAAATCAATGATGTAGTAAAAGGTAAGGTGATCAAGATTGAACCATTTGGTTTGATGGTGAGCTTGGACAAAGAGATTCATGGTTTGGCGCACATTTCTGAACTTTCGGATGAGCCTATTCAGAATATTTTTGACAAGTTTAAAATTGGTCAGGATTGCGACTTTACCGTAGTTTCGATTGAGCCAGCTGAACACCGCTTGGGACTTCGCGTGGCCGGAGTAAGGGGTAAAAGCGCCCGTAAGACTGAGGTAAAAGAAGAAAAGAAAGTTGAAAAAACAGAAGAAGTTAAAGAAGAGGCTCCGGTGGAAGAAGTGAAATAAAAGACAACTAAACAAAAAGCCGCCCCAAGATTGGGGTGGTTTTTTGTTTTTGTCCACAATGTATCTGTTGACGGTTGTGGGTTAATGTGGTACGAAGAAGCTGTTACCAAGGCTGCTGGCGCAGTAGTCTTTGAGGTAATGCTCTTTCCTAATTCAAAATGGTGGTTCACGTGACGATGGTCAAAGGAACGGCAGGTTTGAACGTGGTTTTGAAGATTACTGCCGGGCACGATGTTCCCGAAGGGACCCGAGAACTGTTAGAGCGTCTCTTCAGTATCGCTGGCTTGGATGGCACGTGGACTGTCTTGGTGGTGACCAAGATTCATGCCGTTAATGCCAATTCCACTATCGTGATCGGTACTCTTAAGGAGAGTGAGAGAACGATTCAGATCCTTACTAAGCCGGGGGACAATAATTCGCGGCGGGCGCTGTCGGTTCGAGTGCTGCACGAATACGGTGTCGCTGCTGTTTACGAACGGTTGCAATCTGCCGCAAACAAGATCGTCAACGGAGCAACTTCTTTTCGGGCGGATCTGTTTCGCCAAAAGTTGGTAGCTTTGGTGAAAATCCTGGGAAAGCAGGAGTTCCTGCTGGAAGAAGTGAGTGAGATGGTGGCCAAGCAGATCGGCTACAGCACGCAAGCTTCCGCTCACTCCACCTTGCGGTCTGCCACAGGAAAGGGTAAACACCCTTTGATCGAGCGTATCGGGGGAACTCGGTATCGCTTTGCAGACAGCTTTTACGTCGACGTGATGGGCCCTGTGAAGCTGGAGACAGAAGAAAACGAAGAGTCTTCGATCCAGCCGGAAAAGGAACCTGTCGGTTCGCTGATCCAGGAACATGTTCCGGAACCGCAGCCAGTTTCGACGTTTCGGCCGGTTGTTTCGGTCGGAGAAGAAGAAATGCTCAAGCTGGAGCAGCTGAATCAGCTGGATGGCGATCTGGTTGAGGTTGAAAACTCAATTCAGAAGTTCAACAGCGAAATGTTGTCGGCGGAGGTCAAGAAGAAGGCCGCTGAGCAGCGCAAAGCGGAGCTGCTTCAGCGCCAGTCTGAACTCCAGGCCGAGATCACAGAGATCGAGGATCGGAACAAGAAGCGAGCCGCTGCCGAGGCTTTGGCAGCCTTGCTTGAGGAGCAGGGTGCTTCCCCTGAAACTCTCGACATGGCGCTGGCAATTATTGCCCAGCGCAAGGCTGAGAAAGCCACTGCCTCCTAGGAGGCGCCCCCCCATCTGCGAATGGGGGGTTTCATTTTTTATACCCTTGCCTTTTTTAATAATTTCCAGTACAGTATACGCATTATCAGCTAATGCTCGTATTTTTTATGCGTGATTTTCTCAAAAATTTTTTAATTATTTTTGTGGTCATGGCCGTTTTGGCTGTGGTTGTGGGTGCGGTTTCGAGTAAAGAAGAGCAACATCCGGTGGCAGTTTCTACCACCAAATTGGTGGAGCAAATCAATGCCGGAGCCGTAAAATCAATCGTTATTGAAGGTGATCTTGCTCAAGTGACACTCAAGGATCAATCTGCAAAAAGCGAAGAGGTAAAAAAAGAGCCAGGAGAATCGTTTGGGGATGTGTTGAAAAATTACCAAGCAAATCCCGAGGCCTTAAAACAAATCGAAATCACCACCACAGCCGAAAGTAGCTGGAAGTTTTGGGCAGCGAATCTTATTCCCATACTCCTGCCGCTCATTTTTATTTTCGGCTTTTTCTTTTTCATGACCCGGAGTGCGCAAGGGGCAAACAATCGGGCAATGGGTTTTGGTCAAAGCAATCCACGCCAGGTGCAACCGGATGACAAGGACAAAAAAACATTTGCCGATGTGGCTGGTGCACGCGAAGCCAAAGAAGAACTGTCGGAAATAGTAGATTTTTTGAAAGATCCAAAAAAATTTACTGAAGTAGGGGCCAAAATCCCTAAAGGTGTATTGTTGATGGGTGCTCCTGGTACGGGTAAAACGCTTTTGGCTAAGGCAGTTGCCGGTGAAGCGAATGTGCCTTTTTTTCACATGTCTGGTTCGGAGTTTGTAGAAATGTTTGTGGGTGTGGGTGCGAGTCGTGTGCGTGATTTATTTGCTAAAGCCAAAAAATCTGCTCCAGCCATTGTGTTTATTGATGAAATTGATGCGGTAGGGCGTCGTCGTGGCGCTGGATTGGGTGGTGGGCACGATGAGCGCGAACAGACATTGAATCAGATTTTGGTAGAAATGGATGGGTTTGAAGCTAATATTGGGGTAATTATTATGGCGGCAACGAATCGTCCGGATGTGCTTGATCCAGCACTCCTTCGCCCGGGCCGGTTTGACCGTCGGGTAACTATTGATATGCCGGACATTAGTGATCGCAAAGAAAT
>CAYTMT010000023.1:0-11325 GCA_964439095.1 uncultured Gammaproteobacteria bacterium
AGAAAATTCCGGTATATGCCGAAAAAGAACCGGGAATGTTGCCTTGGAAAAAACATCAGGTGGATGTGGTTTTGGAATGTACCGGCCGCTTTACCGACAAAGACAAAGCCAGTGCGCACATTACCGCCGGAGCCAAAAAGGTGATTATCTCCGCCCCGGCCAAGGGTGCCGAAGTGCCCACCTACGGGTTTTCGGGGAATGGCGACAAAGTGGCCAAAGAAAAATGTTCAATTATCAACAATGCCTCCTGCACCACCAACTGTATCGCGCCCGTGATCGCGGTATTGCAAGAAAAATTTGGCATTGAGAAAGCGATGATGACGACAGTGCACGGCTATACCGCCGACCAAAATTTGCAGGACGGCCCACATCGCGATGTGCGTCGCGCCCGTGCCGCGGCTGAAAATATTGTGCCGACCACGACCGGCGCCGCCAAGGCTGTTGGTGAAACATTGCCCGCGGTGGCCAGTATTTTTGATGGCCTCGCCATTCGTGTACCAGTACCAACCGTGTCACTTGCCGACATTACTGCCGTGCTCAAAAAGAATGTGACGATTGAACAAATCAACGACGCTTTGGTCAAAGCCTCGATCACTCCGCGCTTCGCCGGCATCCTCGCCACCACCACCGAACAATTGGTGTCCAGTGATTTTATCGGCAACACCAATTCTTCCACTGTCGACCTTAGCCTCACCAACGTGGTGGGCGGCAATTTGGTAAAAGTAGTGGCCTGGTATGATAACGAAGTAGGCTACTCGCACCGCTTGGTGGAGTTGGCGGAGAAGTTGGTGTAATTTTTTTTCGAATTTTAATCTTGTATGTCCCACACTCTTATCCTCGAATCAGTTGGTAAAGTCGGAACAGAAGTAACGCTCAAAGGCTGGGTGAATGCCCGGCGCAATATGGGTAAGATTATATTTTTGGATTTGCGCGATCGCTCGGGTATCGTGCAAGTGGTCGGCGTGCCGGCCGAGCTCGATGCCGCGTCGCTCGAAGATATGACGCGCGCGCGGTTGGAGTGGGTGATTGAAGTGACGGGTACGGTGAAAGAACGTGGTGAGAAGCAGAAAAATCACGATGTGCCGACTGGCACGATTGAATTGTTGGCCAAGTCGGTAAAGGTGTTGTCGGAGTCCGAGGCGATGCCGTTTGAAATAACACAAGACACACGTCAGATCAACGAAGAGTTGCGTTTGAAGTATCGCTATCTGGATTTGCGTTCCGAGCGCGTGAAAAAGAATTTGGACTTGCGTCAGAAAGCTAATTTATTTTTGCGTAATTATTTTACCGAACGTGGTTTTTGGGAAATTGAAACACCGATTTTGACCAAAGGCACGCCTGAGGGTTCGCGTGAATTTTTGGTGCCGTCACGGTTGTATAAAGGCGAATTTTATGTGTTACCCCAATCACCACAACAATTTAAGCAACTATTGATGGTGGGTGGTGTAGAAAAATATTTTCAACTCGCGCGTTGTTTTCGTGACGAAGATTCGCGCGGTGATCGTCAGCCCGAGTTTACCCAGCTTGATATTGAAATGTCATTTGTAGAGCAAGAGGACGTGATCGCACTCAACGAAGCGGCCATCATTGCTTTTGTACATGCCTTGGCGCCTGAGAAAAAAATCCAGCAAATTCCCTTCCCACGCCTTACCTATGCCGAGGCGATGGCCAAATATAATTCCGATAAACCAGATTTGCGTGAGGATAAAAACGATCCAAATTTATTAGCCTTTTGCTGGGTAACTGACTTTCCGTTTTTCGAAAAATCTGAAGAATCATCGACTGGGTGGACGTTTACGCACAACCCGTTCTCGGCACCCATACCAGCACATCGTGAATGGTTGATGGAAAAAAGTCATATTGAGGAAATTATTACCACGCAGTACGACGTGGTGTTGAATGGCTTTGAGCTTGGTGGTGGCAGTATCCGCAACCATCGTCCGGAAGCGTTGCGTAAAGTATTTGAAATTATGGGTATTAATGTCCGTTTTGGTCATATGCTCGAAGCGTTCAAATTCGGCGCGCCACCCCATGGCGGCATTGCCTGGGGCATTGATCGTCTGTTGGCCGAGCTGGCCAACGAGGCCAATATTCGTGAGGTAATAGCGTTTGCCAAAACCTCGGACGCCAAAGACATGATGATGGGCGCACCCTCACCACTCCCCGAAAAAGCCCTCAAAGAGGCGAATATTAAAACCGCGTAATTGCATGCCCGAAGTTAAATTAGAACAATTCGAAGGTCCGCTCGACTTGCTTCTTAAACTTATTGAAGAAGAAGAGCTTTCTATTTCCGAAATTTCACTCGCGCGCATTACTGAGCAGTTCGTTGCCCGCATGGAAGAAATTTTGGCCGACCGCCCTGAAGAGTTGGCGGATTTTTTGGTAATTGCTACACGTCTTTTGTACATGAAATCGCGCGCGCTTTTGCCCTACTTGTACCCTGAAGAAGATGATGGTCCAAGTTTGGCCGAGCAGCTCAAATTGTACCGCGCCTATGTGGAAGCGAGTAAAACTATCGCGCGTTTGTGGGAGCGGGGAATGGTCGCGTATCCACACACCGAGCCACCGCGCCGTTTGGTGGGAGTGTTCCCAACTCGTGTTACCATCGATCATTTGTATGAAGCCATGCGGGGCATTGTGAAGCGATTGGCACCCACTCCGTCGTTACCTCACATGACGATGGACCCCACCGTGTCGGTGCGGCAGGCGGTGGTGATGATTCGAAGCGCGCTTGATAAATTGCGACAATGTACTTTTCAGGAGTTGACTCGCGAAGCAAAAAATAGATCCGAAATTATCGTCAGTTTTCTCGCGATTCTCCAGCTCACGAAGGATCAATCAGTAACTGTAGAGCAAGAAGAAAGTTTTGGAAATATGCAGATTGCAAAAATGTAATTTTTTTATGAGTGAACGTTCTCCATTTCAACACGAATATTTTCGGGCGCCAAGCGAGGGTGCGGTAGAGGAAATATATCACAATCCTAACATCCACGCTCCGTTTAATCCTCAAGAGTTGGTAACTTTTTTAGATAAAAATCCTGAGCAAACAACTGCTCCGGAAAAAAGTTTCAGTGCACTGCGCACGCTTAACTACCATCATCGTAGTGCGGATTTTGGTATCAATACCACGATGCACGAATGGCTTCCGCCCGAATCAGGAGTAGGAGAAAAAATCCACCAGGTATATCGTCAGGTTGATCTGAAAGGTGTTGGTTTTTTATTTCCAGAAACGTTCGAATCCAGAAAAGACAATATTCCGATGGGTTCTTTGGAAGGGGCGGGTGAGGTGGAATTTACCCCTAATATGCAGGACGCCTACATGCGCTATGACATGCTTGGTTTGGTGGATGAGCGGCAAGCGCTTCAATCTCGAGATATGGGAGAGCGGTTGGCGCGCGCGGGTGCTCGTACCGAAGCAGTGGCCGGAATTTATCGACTCAAAAAAGTGTGGTTGAATGGCCGTGAAACCGACGTGGGGGAATTGCGTGCCGCAGGGGCAGAAAAATTAAAAGAATTAGCCGAACCGATTTTTGGTTCTGATGAGGCGAAACAATATGACAAAAAAAGAAAAGACTTGCGCGCGAATTACAATCCGGCGGTAGTGGTGCGGTTGATGCGCTCTATTTTTCGACTGCGCGATTGGGTAGACGCGTCTGCTGATGAACGCCTGGCCATGATGCGTGAGGCGTGCGGGAATGTAAACGCCGAGCAGCAGGCGTTGGGGGGAGAAACAAAGTTTGATGCGGACACAGAAGTGGGGCGGGAGCAATGGGTGCAATTTGTGGGTTTTTGGTTGGGAAAAAACGTGGGTATCACCCATGGTCAAGGATTGGTTCATTCCTATCTGCACATGGGAAATTTGACGTTAGCTGGTGAGATGGTTGATCTGGATTCAGTGCGCGAAGTGGTGAGCGTCGGCGGAAAGAAAAAAGCCGAACAAAGTCCAATAGGGAAGCCGTTGCCAGACGATCGTCAATTTGCCTTTATTGACGCTGACGAATTTGGGAAATTTGCCGCACCGAGCGGGGAGGCAGGCCAGCAGGGACTGCCGAAGTGTTTAATCAAAGATTTTCGCGATGTGTGTTTTTCTTTAAAAATGTTTCTCCAAAATAGTCGTGATTTATTTTCTAATTTTGATCGAAAAAAACTTGGTGATGCAGTGGTTTTGGGGTATACTGAAGGGCTAGGAGGGCACGATTCGTTTGCCACTATTGGTTATTCGCGGTCTAAACCCACAAGAAAATGTTATTAACAGTCTAGATGTTAAGGATTTTTTTGCTCAGGTAGTTGCCTATCTTAAGCCAATAGCGGAAAAACAGGGGCGTAAACTTGCCATTGTTATTGATGGGGCAAGTGGTTGCGCTGCAACCAACCGTCCCGTATTGTTTAAACATTTAGAGGAGCAAAAAAGTACTTTAAAACCAGTTATTCTAAAACCAAACAAGAATACTGATTTCAATGGATATAATATTACGCACACATGTTTTTTGTTAAAATAATTTTTTTTTATGAATCTGCCTGCTGTTGAAGCGATTTTATTCGTGGCCAGTAAACCTGTGTCAGTCCAAAAAATCAGTGAAGTGCTAGAGTGTTCCTCTGAAGATATAATGACCGCGCTGCAAACGATCCGCACCCGTTATCAAAATAGCGACTCCGGTTTGATATTGGTTGAAAATGGAAATGAGTGGCAGTTGGTTTCTCGCCCTGATTTGGTGAATGTTACTGAGCGGTTTATAAAAGCCGAAGCGGCGGGAGAGCTTACGCGCGCACAACTGGAAACGCTCACTGTTATTTCGTATTGTGGCCCCATTACCAAACCGGAGCTGGAACAAATTCGTGGCGTTAACTGTTCGCTTATTATTCGCAATCTACTAGTGCGCGGATTGGTAGAAGAAGCAGAAGGTGGGAACGAACTTCTTCCTTCTTTCCAAGTGACCATAGAATATCTGCGCCATCTGGGCGTTAGTAGTGTGCGCGAGTTGCCGGAATATGATATACTGCATCAACACGAGTATCTTGTTCGGGAGGGAAATGTCTCGGATGTAAAGTCGTAATAATTTTCTCGAACATGTCACAATCATTTTTTGATCGTCTATTTTCTGTTGGTGTTATGTTTTTTGGTGTATTTCTTATGGCTCTTGGTTCTGCCTCAGTTTCGTTGCGGCATCTCGAACCATATCAGTTGCCATTTACCGAAATAGTCACCACTTCAACGCCTGCTATTCCTCCGCTTCCGCCGGTGCCTCCTCCGCCACAGTTGGTTGGGGCTGCTTTTAACCACCCTCTTTCGGCCGCCGCGGCTTTAATTGTAGACGAAAATTCTGGTGCTGTATTGTTTCAACGTCAATCAACGACCACTCGACCGCTCGCGAGCATTACCAAGCTGATGACCGCACTCGTATTGCGTGATCTGCCGCTCGAATGGAATACGAGCACCGTGGTGGCCAAAGCCGACGTGGACAGCAGTAGCCACCAGTTGCGGGTGGGTGATAAGTTGTCTTTATCTGATTTGTGGAATGTGGCATTAGTTGGTTCTTCGAACAGTGCCATCAGTGCATTGGTGCGTTCTTGTGGGGTGAGCTCCACTGAGTTTATTGAGGCGATGAATAAAAAAGCGTTGGCACTGGGTATGACCTCCGCTCATTTTACAGACCCGACTGGTTTAGATGCGGGAAATTGTGCTTCGGCCGAAGATATTATCACTCTTTTGCGCGCCGCACTGCGCACTGATGTGATTCGAAAAACATTGCAAGAACAAAGTTATGTAATTCGTCCAGGCGCGAGCAAAGAAACGCGTCGCGTCTGGTCCACGAATTGGCTCCTCACCAAGTGGGTGCCGAGTAAATTTGGTCAGGATTTTGTGGTGGGAAAAACCGGATACATCGCGGATTCGTTGTATAATTTCGCTGCTCGTTTTACTCGCCCAGATAGTTCACAGGCAGTCTATGTGGTGGTGCTCGGAGCCGATAGTAATGAAAGTCGTTTTACCGAAGCGCGCGATTTGGCCGAGTGGGCATTTTCTGCCTACCAATGGGACAAAACACCGTCTTCCTCGCTTGAAACCGTTCGTTAATATTTTTCTCTATGCCTTTGCCTTCGATTCGGACTGTTCGCGCCCTTCGCGGTAAACGTGTATTGGTTCGGGTTGATTTTAACGTTCCAGTTGTTAACGGCAAGGTAAAAGATGATTATAAAATTCGGGCGAGTGTGCCTACAATTCAGTTTTTGTTGCGTCAGGGGGCAACGGTGATTTTGGTGAGTCATCTTGGTCGCCCCACAGGAGTTGACCTTGCGGACAGTCTCGCTCCGGTGGCCGCACGTCTTAAAAAAATTCTTGATCGTTCGGTACAGTTTATTCCCTGGCATGCATTCCCCGAGATGGAAGCGGAGATCACTAAAAATAAAAACGCTCGTCTTTTTCTGTTGGAGAACATTCGATTTTCTCCGGATGAAGAAAAAAACACTCCAGCTCTGGCGCGGACGTTAGCGCAATTGGCGGATATATTTGTGTTAGATGGTTTTGCGGTGGCACATCGCCGAGCGGCATCGGTGTCGGGCGTGGCTCGTTATTTGCCCGCGTATGCTGGGTTGCTTTTGGAGCAAGAAATAAAAGGGTTGACCATGGCCGCCAAAAAACACCGAGGCAAGACGGTGTTGGTGTTGGGAGGAATAAAAACTGAAACAAAAATTCCCGTGCTACGTCATCTCTTACAGAGTGTTGATGTGGTGCTTATCGGTGGTGGGGTGGCCAACACTTATTTAGCATCGTGTGGGTATGCGATGGGTGCGTCAGTGGTAGACAAAAATGCACTTGGGGAAATAAAAAAATATGCCCGGAATAAAAAAATAATCACGCCCATTGATGTGGTGGTGGGGAATACGGAAGGCACCAAAATTTTTGTGGTGCCCGTAACACAGTCGTTCGCCATCGAAAATAATAAAAATGGTGTCTATGATATAGGCCCCGAGACCATAAAGGTGTATAATGAGTGTATTGCCGCAGCCAAAGTAATTATCTGGAACGGTGCCATGGGGCACTTTGAAATAAAAAAACACCAAACCGGTACCGTGGCGACAGCAGAAGCAATCGCCAAACAAAGTCGCGCAGGCGCGTTTACTGTGGTTGGTGGTGGTGAGACAGTAGAAGTGGTACGCAATCTCAAACTGGCCAAGTCATTTGGTTTAGTTTCAACTGGCGGTGGGGCAATGCTGGAATTTTTAGCCGGAAAAAAATTGCCAGGGATCGAAGCGTTGAGTCGTGTTTTAAAAAATAATAATTAATTCTTTTAATCTGAATAGCCCATTTTGCGGTGGCGTTATTCATGGAGGTATATATGGCAGGGAATAATAAAATACGAAATACTATGTATGAGGCAGAAGGAACAGGAGAACATCAATCTTGTAGTTTGTGGTGCGACCATTTTGATTTTGTTAAAAAAATCATGATGACCTTGGCTGGGGTGTTATTAGCCTATTTGATTTTTTACGTCGGCACATTGATTCACAATTCCATGCGTGCCTATGAGTTTATTGGTCAGGCCGATCGTATGGAGCGCACCATTACCGTTTCTGGGTATGGAAAGGTAACCGGAAGCAACGATATTGCTATGACGACCATTGGTTATTCGTTTGTAGATAAAGATGTAAAAAAAGCACAGACCGAAACCACCAAAGTAATGAACCAGGTAATGGGTGATTTAAAAAAGATGAATATCGCTGATCAGGATTTGCAGTCGGATTTTTCCATCTATCCGGAGTACAACTACTCACCAGATAAAGGACAAGAACTGAAAGGGTATCGGGTTACCCAAAATGTTACGATTAAAATTCGTGATTTGAGCAAAATCACTGATGTTTTGGGATTAGCCGGTAAATACGGTGCCAACCAGGTAAATGGTTTAAGTTTTACCATCGATGACAAAGAAGCTCTCAAGACTCAGGCACGAGAAAAAGCTTTGGCAGACGCTAAATTGAAAGCGATTCGTTTGGGCGCATCTCTTGGGGTGCGGGTGGTGAGTGTCGTCTCGTACAACGAATATGAATCAGGTGGCAGCCCCATGCTGTTGAAGGCTAATTACATGTCGTCTGATGCTGGTAGTGTGCCAGCTCCTGAATCTATTGCTGCTGGTAGCAATGACGTGATTATGAACGTGAATGTAGTTTACGAAATCATGCCATAAAGGGGTTCTCTGGATGGGCTTGACGAAATTCTAAAAATTCGCTACACTACGGCCATTCATTGGTAGGTAATTTGCCTATCAATGAATGCATTTATCACTCACGAGCGTATCTCTTTTCCTCCCCAGGACCACTCCTAGGGTAAGCGCTCGGAGGCAGTAATAAGGAAAAAACCTATGCCTAATACACCCAGTCTCCTTGAGCTTCTCAAGGCCGGTGTACACTTTGGTCACCAAAAATCACGGTGGCATCCAAAGATGGAAGAATATTTATACGGAACACGCAATGGTGTTCACGTGATTGATTTGGAAAAAACAGTAGAACAGTTGGAGAAATCCGCTGCCTATGTGCGAGAGTTGGTAGCAAATGGTGGTGCTATTATGTTTGTGGGCACCAAACGTCAAGCTCGTGATTTGGTTAAAGCTGCAGCCGAAAAATGTGGTATGCCATTTTTGACTGAACGTTGGATTGGCGGTATGTTGACCAATTTTGATGAGGTAAAACGTCGTCTCAAAAAATATGAAACTTTAAAACAGCTCGTTTCCAGTGGTGAAATTGAAAAATATACCAAAAAAGAACAAGCTGGCATTACCCGCCAAATTACCAAAATGAATAAGTACCTGTCTGGTATTACTGGGTTAGAACGTATGCCAAACGCGTTGTATGTGGCTGATATGCGTGTGGAAAAAACCGCCATCACCGAAGCGGGTCGCACCAACACCACTGTAGTGGCTGTTTGTGACAGCAATGTAAATCCACGCAAAGTTGATTTTCCAATTCCTGGTAATGATGATGCAGTAAACGCTATTGCTCTTTTGGCCAATTTTATCGCTGATGTAGTTTTGGAAGGCAAAGAAGAAGCAGCCAAACGAAAGTCGATAGTAGAAGAAAAGAAGGTAGTCTCTGCCACATCCAAAGTTGAATTCAAAGAAATGCCCACAGCTGAAGAGTCTGCGCGAAAAACAACTGTTCGCAAGGCTCCTCTCGCTCGTCATGTGGCCAAAAAAGAAGAGTCACTCTAAAAACTCTTCGTCTAAATAAAACTATAACCTATTTTTTATGGCAATTACTGCTGCTGATGTTGCCAAGCTTCGCTCGCTTACGGGTGCAGGAATGATGGATTCCAAAAAAGCACTCGAAGAAGCAAACGGCGACATGGAAATGGCCGCGGATTTACTCCGCAAAAAAGGCATTGTAAAGGCTGCCAAACGCGCTGATAAAGTAGCGGCCGAAGGTATGGTCGCAACGGCGGTGAAAGGTAATGTAGCCGCATTAGTGGAAGTGAATTCCGAGACTGATTTTGTGGCTAAAAATGATGATTTTAAGCAATTGGTAGAAACTTTAGCTAAGCATGTTGTTGAAAAGAAGCCAGCTGATATTGTTGGTATGCTTGGTCAAGAATTACACGACGCCACTGAATCGGTGGAAACGTTTGTAACCAATGCTACGCTTAAAATTGGGGAAAAAATCTCTCTTCGTCGTTTTACTGTAATGGAAAAAACAGATAGCGATGCATTCGGTGCGTATATCCACGCTGGTGGAAAAATTGGCGTACTAGTTTTGCTTCGCGGATCAACGAGTGAGGATTTAGCTCGGGATGTTGCTCTGCACATTGCCGCCTCCAATCCAAAATGCATTGATCGCAGTGGTGTAGCAGCCGATTTGGTAGAGCGCGAAAAGTCTATTTATGTAGAACAGCTGCGCACTCAGGGTAAGCCAGAAGCGATGATTGAGAATATTACCAAAGGCAAGCTAGAAAAATTCTACGCCGAAATTTGTTTGCTCGAACAGCCATTTATTAAAGACGAGGATAAAACAGTGGCCGCCTATGTGCAAAGTATTGCTCCGGGAGCTACCGTGGCCTCGTTTGTGCGCTTCGAGCTTGGTGAAGGAATAGAAAAACAGACGACGGACTTTGTGGCCGAGGTAACGAGTCAGTTGAAATAATCAGAAAATGCCTCGCCAGCCGGCGGGGCAT
Organism: uncultured Gammaproteobacteria bacterium; assembly: GCA_964439095.1. GTDB lineage: Bacteria > Patescibacteriota > Patescibacteriia > Magasanikbacterales > GWA2-37-8 > CAYTMT01. Next base: position 10,157 of record CAYTMT010000023.1, read on the forward strand.
TTTTAATAGAGCCTATGCGTTTCGATGTTCTCACTATTTTCCCCGATATTATTCACCACTACGCCGCAGCGAGTATTTTGGGTCGCGGGCAAAAAGCCGGCGCTATTGATATCCGTGCTCACAGCGTTCGGGATTACAGTAGTGATAAACACCATCGCGTAGACGATACGCCGTATGGTGGTGGAGCGGGGATGGTCATTCAAGTTCAGCCGGTGTTTGACTGCCTCGAGGCAATTCGTGCTGGTAAAAAAACTCCAGGTCAAAAAATTATTATCATGGATCCAGCGGGAAAAAAATTCGATCAAAAAATGGCCGCTAAATTTGCCAAGCTGGATCGGTTGGTTTTGATCAGTGGCCGGTACGAAGGGTTTGACGCGCGTATTTACAAATTGGTAGATGAGCGTATTTCGGTTGGCGATTATGTAATCGCTGGTGGAGAATTGGCCGCGCTCACGATTGTAGAAGCTACCGCCCGGCTCATTCCGGGAGTACTGGGCAACGAGGCCTCGATTGTAGAAGAATCGCACCAAGGGATGAAAAAAGAATATCCGCAATACACTCGCCCAGAAAATTTTATGGGACAAAAAGTGCCAACTGTTTTACTCTCCGGCGACCACAAAAAAATCGCCGAGTGGCGCAAGAAGAAGTCCAAGTAGTATGTTTGGTCAATGGGCTTAAAAATAAGGGTTTTTTGCATAAACTTATCCACAGGGGTATTAGTTGACAGGGTAGCCAGTTGTGCTAATATGAAGAAGCTAAATCTTAGCAAACCAACAACAAAACACTTCTCTTCACAACCTAGCTTTTTCTAAGTCCTGGAAGTTACGAGGATACTGGAAAGAAAAAAGAGCAACTCAACATTCGGGTTTCTCTTTTTTCTTTCTTCGACCGCTGAAGCCCTGTTATCAATCGGGGCGGAGGAGGTCTGCAAAGAGGTCGCCTTCGCTAAAGCTATGGCGCCCGAAGAAAGAACGAACTTTGACAACACAAACGTGACAAAAACCACAACTGTCTATTCTTACCAAACGGAATGACTTCGGTTATTTACGTGGTAGAACAAAATAATAAATAAATCCAAAATCTTCCCGGCCCTTAGCCGGGAGGCTTCAATCTCTTTTTGAGAGTTTGATTCTAGCTCAGGATGAACGCTGGCGGCGTGTCTAAGGCAT
>CAYTMT010000024.1:0-9656 GCA_964439095.1 uncultured Gammaproteobacteria bacterium
CCTCCACAAACGGATCAGCATGACTGTTGGCGCGCACTAAAATAGCAATGTCATGAAAATCTACACCGCGTTTTTTTAACTCCCCAATTTTTTCCACCACCTGATGCACTTCGTCAACGAGAGTGGTGGCGGTGATATATGTCAGCGGTGGAGTACTCGTATGTTCGGCCGAGATTTCTGCTTTGGAAACCAGTCGTTTATCCACACCCAATTTTACTTCCAGTCGATCGGGATTATTGTTGGCGATGGAACGATAGGACGCGTCCAAAATTTCTTGTCGGGAGCGATAATTTTCGGTGAGTACTACTTTTTCGGTATTGGGGTAGTCGCTGTGAAAACGCAAAATGTTAGACACCGACGCTCCCCGAAACGCGTAAATACTTTGGTCGTCATCTCCCACTACGGTGAGACCATTACCATCGCCCGCAATGAGTCGCACCAGTTGATACTGCGACCAATTTACATCCTGAAACTCATCCACCAAAATATATTTGTATCGTTTTTGCAAAGCCGCGCGCACGCGTGGGCGATCTTGCAATAATTTAAGAGCATAAAAAACCAAGTCGCCAAAATCCAGCGCATTGTTGTTGAGGAGTAGTTGGTTGTAGGCATGATAGGCGTTGGCGATTTCTCTGAGGCGCTCTGGGTCTTCTGCCGACTCTAGTTCGTCGTCCTCTGTATTTAACACACCACCATCCGCGCTATCCGTATTCAACCGCGCGTTTTCCGCGTACGCCAAATAATCTGCAGGAGAGATAAGTTCATCCTTGCATTTACCAAAATGTTTAATGAGCTCATGAATATGCCGCGTAGGGTTACCGAGCGGACGATAATAATCCAAATTAAATTCGTCCAGATGCTCGCGCACCAACAGCCAAGCATCGGTGGGAGTGAGCAACCGAAACTGGTTAGGCAAGCCAATATCCAACCCATGTTCTTCGAGCAAGCGCTGACAAAAAGCGTGAAAAGTGGAAATCTGCAAATCTACATATCCAATCGGCAAGGCCGCATCCACCCGCTCGGTCATTTCACCCGCCGCTTTATCGGTAAAAGTGAGCGCCAAAATCTGCTCGGGCGTGGCTAATTTTTGGTCGATAACATAGCGGATTTTTTCGGTAATCACGGTCGTTTTACCCGTCCCCGCCCCGGCCACAATCAAAAGAGGACTCCCCACATGTTCCACAGCCTGTTTTTGCGCTTGATTGAGCATATATATTAGTACGCCCATTTTACCACCTGTTTGGGGGATTGACAAACGCACCAAAAAGTGCTATTATGTGGACGTTCTTTCCTAATGGTATGCAAATAATATGCTTACTTTGTAAGCCTTGACCCTAGCCGGCCACCTTCATTTAAGGGGCCGGCGTTTTCTTTTTATATAGTGACATTCAACTCCGCCCGCATATTCTTAAAATGCTTGGCGTAGAATGCCAGCGACTGTCCCGCTTTTTCAATTTTAGTTTTATATTTTTCAGCAACCAGCGCCTCATTGCCCGGCGCAAATGTTTCAACCACTCGGGTAACATGAATACGCTCGGGGATAACAAACAGGCGCAACACATCAAACACCGGCAACACGTTTTCGGCCAAGCGCACTCCGCCAAAATCTCCGGCCGACACAGTACACAGTAATGTTGGCTTATTACCATACTCTTTATTGGCCTGATCAATCACAATTTTAAATTCGCCCGGATACCCGTGGTTATATTCCGGCACCACGAATACAAAACCATCAGCCAATCCGGCCACTTGTTTCCACCCTGTGTCATTAATACGATTGGTGTACGACGTCGCCAAATCACGCACATCAAAAAAATCCAACGCACACAAATTTTGCGCGCTCAATACCTGCTCCACATAGCGAGCCACCTGTTCACTCATCCGCCCTTCGCGCGCGGTGCCAAGAAGCAAAGCAATTCGAGGTTGTTCATTCATACAAAGATATCATAATTTACACCTAGCATTTTAGCAGAACGCGACCAGCGAGACAACTCAACACATGCCATTGACCAAATGAACAAAATACTATAGATTACGCTTCAAGTTTTCCCTGCTCTTTCCACCCACGGAGAAAAACATGATTCATAAGAAAGAAGAAAAGTTTTGGAGCTCTATCGAGTTAAAATACGCCTTCGAAGCGCAAATAGAAAAACTCAAGGAACGCAAAATTCCAACGGAGATTGTCGAATCATTGAAAACAAAACACAGGCAGGTGATTCTTGCTGCAAGAGATATGCAGGTCTCCATAGATAACACCCCATTTGTTCCCATCATCCCTGCTACGATGATGGAGACGTGGCAGCTCCTAGAGCACGCTCGCTTTGGTCTCACGTTGAAATCAGAAGGGAAAAAAGGCCAAACACGGCTCGACTTTTACAGCATGGTGGATAGTTTCGTTCCACCAAAAGAGTCACCCTATTTTCTCCTTAACGTTGACATCAACGAGGGGCAAAACTTCATGCCTCAGCCCCTAACACCAGAAATTACCATGCCAAGACCGTGGTCATTTTACCTCACCGTCACTGAGGCGATTTGCCTGGCAATCCAAGACGATTGCCTTGTAACTTCACTACCACTCTCTGCACTCGGAACTCGTTGTGCTGCATTCCAAGATGTGGCACCGCGACTCGTAAACTACCCCTGGACCAACGTAGTTTGGGGGCCAGTCAAAGAACCATTCGACCGCGTGTCGACACCGACCGCGACCTACCGCCTGACAGACTTTAAGACAACCAGGATTACCGTCTGAAGTCACCCCCGCACGAAACACCATCGTGCGGTTTATTTTTTTCATCATCCGCAATAAATCCTCCGGCCTGAAGTTGCCACAAATGACGATAGAGCCCGTGTTCGTTGCGTAGCAAAGTAAGATGCGATCCGTCTTCCACGATCAGCCCATCTTTTAAAACCACAATTCTATCCATTTCCATAATTGTAGACAGCCGATGCGCAATTACCAGCACTGTTTTTCCTTTCATAAGCGTGCGCAGTGCATCTTGAATTAATTTTTCAGATTCAGAATCCAGACTGGACGTGGCTTCATCGAGTACCAGAATAGGAGCATTGAATAAAATAGCGCGGGCAATCGCCACTCGTTGACGCTCGCCACCCGAAAGTTTTATTCCTCGCTCCCCCACCAACGTATCATACCCGTGTGAAAGTTTTTGGATAAATTCATGGCAATGAGCCAAGCGAGCCGCTTCTATCACTTCGGCCACCGTGGCAGTTGGTTTACCGTACCGAATATTTTCAAGGAGCGAACGGTGAAATAAAACTGGCTCTTGCGGTACCAAACCAATCGCCGCATGCAAACTTTTCTGCGTTACTTTTCGAATATCCTGTCCGTCAACAAAAATTCCACCACCCGACACATCATTTAACCGGAGCAAAAGCTTAACCACCGTCGATTTACCGCCACCCGAAGGACCAACCAACGCCACTTTTTGATGGCCTTTAATGTGAAAATTAAAATCTTGGAAAATAGCCCGCGTTTGATGATAGAAAAAATCCAAATGATCAAAAACAACAGCGCCTTTTACAATCTTCAGTGCACGAGCGTGTGGTCGATCAGTAATATCGTGGGGCGCACTAAAAATTCTTGCCATTTCCTCGGCATCAGAAAGAGACTCAAACCAACGACGAATAGTGCGCCCTATTCCCCAAAACCGTAAAAAAATAGTGAGCACAAATGATTGTACCAACACAAAATCACCCACCGTTGCTTTACCATCCCGCCACAATACCGCCACCACATACATAATCCCTACTTCGAGACCAATCATAAACACTCCTTGCGCAGCTTCAAACCAATTATCCATATTCCAAGCAAACATACGCAGTTCAGCCGTGCGCTCGGTTTTTTCCATAAACACTTTTTCTTCACGCGTAACACCGTTGAACAACTTTACATTCATTTGATTCGAAACCACATCAGCAAAAAAGGCGCTCACTTCACTTTCGGCCTCACTCCGCTTAATGTCGTGCGGCAACTTTATTCGAGACAACCAGATATTGAGCACCACAAACAGAAACAGCCACACTAACAAAATAAGCGCGAGCCATATATTGCGATAAAAAAGCACCACGAGCATACCCACCAAATTAACTCCAGTACCAATCGCGGTCCACACCAAAATATCGGCAATATTTTCAAAGGCATTTACAAACCGCCCCACGCGTTTAGTAAGCGATCCAACAAAATTATCCTGAAAAAAAGATAACGAATGACCATTCACATAACGAAAGCAACGATCGTGCAAATTGGACATTATTTTGGGCTGGACATAATTATTGGTAAGAAAAGCTATACGCCAGGCGATCCAGTTTATAATCCATACGAAGAGAATAGACCATAACGTAGTAACAAGCTGCGGAAACACTACTGCCGGATCGGAAGCTGTCGACAGGGTGTCAAAAAAACGCTTATACAGGAGCGGATTAAAAACATCCTGAAGCGAAGCGAGCGCTACGCCACAAGTGAGGAGGACAAGCAGGCCAGAGTAACGTCGGGCACTTTCCCAAAAAATACCAAGGGTAACATGTGTAAAATTTTTGGTCATGAAATTTTTAGTAAGAGTAAATGTATTGTAACAGAAGAGCACGCGTGAAACAAATTCAAAATAATAAACCCCCATCGTTTATCCTTGGCCAGGCAGGCACAAGAACTAAACGAATGGGGGGGGTGGAGAAAACTACTTGACGTAGTTGATCTCAGAATGCTCCGGAAAGAGCAGGTGAGCATCTGGTACAAAACCTTCCAGCGGAAGAAAGATTAAGTTAAATCTTCCTTCGGGCTGATACTGGGAGCGATTCTCCTGAACCGCATGAGGATCGTAGCGAAGACCGGGGAAAACTTGTTTTCCATCGCTTTGCCTCTGCAAGCAGGTTCCCGGAAAGATGATTGTAAGGTTTGTTCTTCGCCAATCCAAAGGCAGGTTATTTGCACAGTCCGTGATGATATGCAGTGCCAGAGCCAAACCAACGTCTGCTCCCATTTTCGCAGCTAGAAAACGAACACCTTCCCAGTCCGTTTCAAGGCCTCCCAAAATACGCGCGAGGACGGAACGGAAAACTGAGAACGGATAGACGACTGGCGTCTCGTCCGTAAGAAACTTGAATCGTTCTGACGTGCAATAGCTCACCCCCAAGACAGAGAGCTCATCTTTGCCGATAACAGCCCCCTGTTTGAACATGATCTGAGGCCGAGCGGGTTTGTGCGTCGTAACCATGTGAATGTCCCCTGTGTGCTGGTTTTTTTGCCCATAATTGAGCACGCTCCATCAAGACTGAAAAGAGCTACTTATCTATACAGTAGAAAATATTTTTTGTCAATAAATGCTGACCAAAAAAATAACAAACGATTGACGAAACCTGCTATTTTTGCTACATTACAGACAGTCAATGCGTGCTCTTTCCACCCTCTATCGATCCAGAATCGATAGATTTTCCCCCTCGTTCCCCGATCTACAGATGATACGGCGTATATGGACTCTAATAGGACTCACTCTTCTCATCGCCAACCCTTGCGACGACGCACTCGTCTGCATGGTAGGCGGAGGAGTACACTACGGTACGCAGCATATACGCGCCATCAGCGGAGTCGACATGAGCGACCATACAGTCTACGCGATCGAGGTTGTGATCGGGCTCCTCATTATCCTGGCAGGGCTTCTTGTCTGGAGAAAAGTAGGCAAAAAGATCACTCACAGGTTGCAGATAATGTGCGACAAGCACATACGGTAAATAAAACGCCCTCTACATCACAGTACGAGGGCGTCATATTTTTTATAAACATGTCTTAATTATTGTTGCGGTGGCAGTTGTCGATATTTTTTGCCTACACGCACACGATTGGTTTCGCGCTCAATCACGGCTTGCAACCGAGTAAAGTCTACATCCGCTACGTTTTTCAACTTTTCCATTTCGGCAACAGCACGAGCGTGAGCTTCTTCGGCCTTGGCTACATCAATTTCTTCCACTCGGTCAGCACTGTCCGATAAAATAGCTACTTCATTGTTAGGTTGCACTTCTACACAACCACCCGACACGGCAAACAGTAATTCTTGGCCGTGCTCATCGCGTACTTTCATTTCACCGGGGGCAATCACCGATACGAGCGCAATGTGGTGTGGCAAAATGGTAATTTCACCACTGGTCGTAGGTACTGAAACCTGAACTACATTGCCTTCAAAGGCAACTCGTTCGGGAGTGACAATTTTAAAATGGAGCATTGTCATAATTAAACCACTTCATCAATCGAGCCTTTCATATAGAATGCTTGTTCTGGTTTGTCATCGTGCTTGCCATCCAAAATCTCGCGGAAGCCACGGATGGTGTCGGCCAATTTCACGTACTTACCCGGCATACCGGTAAACACTTCGGCCACAAAGAAGGTCTGCGACAAAAACTTTTGAATTTTGCGCGCGCGAGATACGGCAATTTTGTCATCGTCCGACAATTCTTCCATACCTAAGATGGCGATAATATCCTGTAAATCTTTATAGCGTTGTAACACTTTTTGCACATCGCGAGCAGTGCGGTAATGCTCCCCGCCCACCACGTTAGGGTCAAGCATGGTGGAGTTGGAATCTAGCGGATCCACAGCGGGATAAATACCCAGCTCGGAGAGCGAGCGATTAAGTACCACGGTGGAATCAAGGTGCGCGAAGGTGGTAGCAGGAGCCGGGTCAGTAAGGTCGTCGGCTGGCACGTACACCGCTTGCACCGAGGTGATAGAACCTTTGCTAGTAGAAGTGATACGTTCTTGTAAAGCACCCATCTCGGAAGCCAGGGTTGGCTGATACCCTACCGCGGATGGCATACGGCCAAGCAGAGCGGACACTTCGGAACCAGCTTGAGTGAAACGGAAAATGTTGTCGATAAACAACAAAATATCTTTGCCCTCTTCATCACGGAAATATTCGGCCATAGAAAGTGCGGACAAGGCCACGCGCGCGCGAGCACCTGGTGGTTCGTTCATTTGACCAAACACCAGCGCGGTTTTTTCAAGCACACCAGATTCTTTCATTTCGCGATACAAATCATTACCTTCACGCGAGCGTTCACCTACACCAGCAAACATGGAATAGCCACCATGCTCTTGAGCGATGTTGCGGATAAGCTCCTGGATGATAACCGTTTTTCCTACACCGGCGCCACCAAACAAACCAACTTTACCACCTTTCAAAAACGGGCAGATCAAATCGATAACTTTAATACCAGTTTCTAAAATTTCGGACTTAGTGGATTGATCTTTAAACTTAGGAGCAGGGCGGTGAATGGCGTAGGTTTTTTCGGTTTTTACCGCGCCCTTGCCATCAATTTCTTCACCAATAACATTAAACATGCGACCCAATGTTTTGGGGCCAACCGGCACCGAAATTGGCTCGCCGCGATCTACCACTTCCATACCGCGGGTTAAACCGTCGGTGGTACTCATGGCAATAGTGCGCACCATGTTGCCGCCGGTGTGCTGTTCAACTTCTAATACCAATATTTCACCATCCGGTTTTTTTACCTCGAGCGCGTGAAAAATCTCCGGCAGTTTTTCTTTAAACTCCACGTCGATTACCACGCCGATAATTTGTGCGATTGTCCCGATGTTTTTCTTTTCTGGCATATATGTAATATGTTAAATGGTGGAGTTACTATTGTAAGGCCGCCGCCCCACCCGCTATCTCCGCAATTTCTTGCGTGATGCCGGCTTGACGGGCTTTATTATAATTAAGATTCAAATCGCGAATCATATCTTTGGCCGCATCCGACGCACTCCGCATGGCCAACATACGCGCACTGTGTTCACTCGCCGCCGATTCGAGCATTGACTGATAAATCTGCGTTTCCACCAAGCGCGGTAAAATAGTGGTGAGCAACTGTTCTTGATTCGGCTCAAACACATAGTCACGCCCCATGGTTGCTACCGGCGCTATCTGTGGCTTAATATCTTGCTCACCAATTTCGGCAATAGTCGCTTCCAAATCACGCGCCGAAACCGGAAGCACCTGGCGCAAGCGAGCAGTCTGAGTGAGTGCGGATTTAAAATCCGTGTAGGCAATCACCGCTTGGTCGTACTTTTTTTGTTCAAACGCCGACACGGCCATGTTACTAATCGGCAGTACTTCACTCAACGCCGGAGTATCATCCAAATCCGTAAACGAGGCAATTAAATTGTAACCCATTTTTTTAGCAAACTCCGCGCCTTTTTTACCCACGCCAATTACATCCACTTTAATCTCTTCTGCACCAGCCAACTGCCCCGCGAACTGTTTAGGGTCGCGCATTTTGGCAGCTGTTTTGCGAATAATGTTGGCATTAAAACTGCCACACAACCCACGATTAGAAGTGATCAAAATAAGCAAGACATGTTGAATGGGGCGCACAGCCAAGAGCGGCAAAGTTACCTCGGCGCTAGCAGATAGGTTATCGAGCAATGCCGCCGCCATAGTAGCATAGGCGCGGGAATTCACCGCAGCCGCTACCGCTTTACGCATTTTGGCAGCCGAAACCAACTCCATCGCTTTCGTGATTTTTTTGGTGTTCCCTACCGACTTAATGCGGCGTTTAATTGCTTTAGTGTTGAGCGCCATACATTACATTATGCTTGTTTCTGAAATTCCGCGCAGGCTTCTTTAAGATCTTTTTCGATCGCTTCATCCCAACTGCCCGCGGCCATTTTTTCGAGCAGAACACTTTTAGTTGAATTCATAAACTGGTGAAACTTTGTTTCCCATTCTGGAATTTGAGCCACAGGAACTTCGGTAGCAAAACCGTTCGATACGGCGTAAATAACAGCCACTTGATTGGCTACCGGCATGGGTTGATACTGTGGTTGCTTCAAAATTTCGGTTAAGCGCGCACCCAAATCAATTTGTTTTTTGGTGGCTGGATCCAAATCCGAAGAAAATTGCGCGAACGCTTCCAACTCCCGAAATTGCGCCATGGATAATTTTAATTTTCCGGCCACTTTTTTCATGGGCTTGGTTTGTGCGGCACCACCTACGCGCGACACCGAGATACCTACATTCAAAGCCGGACGAATACCGCGGTAGAACAAATCTGTTTCCAAGAAAATTTGACCGTCGGTGATAGAAATTACGTTGGTCGGGATATATGCCGTTACGTCACCTGCTTGAGTTTCGATAATCGGGAGCGCGGTGATGGAGCCGCCACCAGCTTCGGCATTACGGCGACAACTGCGCTCGAGTAAGCGAGAGTGTAAATAGAACACATCACCCGGATACGCTTCGCGACCTGGTGGACGACGGAGCAAGAGCGAAATTTCGCGGTAGGCCCAGGCTTGTTTAGAAAGATCATCGTACACTACCAATACATCTTTGCCCTGATCCATAAAATACTCGGCGATAGACACACCAGAATATGGGGCAATATAAGAAAGTGCGGCGGATTCAGAAGCACCAGCTACCACTACTACGGTATATTCCATGGCCCCAGCTTCTTTGAGCTTAGCTACCAAGCGCGCTACTTTGGATTCTTTTTGGCCAACAGCCACGTACACACACATCACGCCCTGGCCTTTTTGGTTGATAATCGTATCAATCGCAATCGCAGTTTTACCGGTCTGGCGATCGCCGATAATGAGCTCGCGTTGACCGCGACCAATCGGGATAAGCGCATCGATCGCTTTAATACCAGTTTGG
>CAYTMT010000024.1:9693-10998 GCA_964439095.1 uncultured Gammaproteobacteria bacterium
TCATCACGCCCGGAGCAATGGTTTCAATCGGATAAAACTTTTTGCTGGCAATAGGAGCACCACCGTCGATAGCCATACCAAGAGCGCTCACCACACGGCCAACCAATTCTTCACCCACTGGTACGGACAAAATACGGCCGGTGCGTTTTACGGTGTCGCCTTCTTTAATATGTTCAAACGCGCCCAAAATAACTGAGCCGACGGTTTCTTGTTCCAGGTTAAGCGCCACACCAAAGGTACCACCCGGAAACTCCAACATTTCACTGGCTTGGCAGTTGGCCAACCCTTGAATACGCGCAATACCATCCCCCACCTCAACCACGGTACCTACTTCTTCAACCGTAACTTGTTGCTCGAAGTCGGCAATATTTTTTTTCAATTCAGCGATAATGGAATGTGTCGACATAGCGTGTATTATGATAATGAATCTTGTAAACGAGAAAGTTGCGTGCGCAAACTTCCATCAAAAATTTTATTTTCAGTTTTAACAATAAAGCCACCCAGCAAACTCGGATCAATCTGTTCTGTGTATTCTACGTCCTCACCAAATTGCGCGGCAATGGATTCGTAGGTGGCATCGGATAATTTCTGCGCGGTAGTTATAACTACATCGGTAATACCTTCATGCTTTCTGGCCAAACGTTCAAAGGCGCGCATAATTTCGGGGGCGCGCTTTAACACGCGCTGTTTAGCCAAGAGCAACACAAACGCCTTCAACACAGCGCTTTGCTGCTTGCTGTCGGTAGTGCGCGTCAATTGATAAAGCGCTTCGGCGTAGTTAGTGATGCTATTTTTTTTCATACAGATTTTGCAGGTGTAGCGTTATTTTTCAGACGTAATTGTTTCTACCAACCGTTTGGCCAATTCTTGATCTTTTTTGCTATCCAATTTTTCGCGCAATAATTTTTCGGTGGCCTGCACAATGAGCGTGGCCGCTTCGGAGCGCACCGCAACCAGGGCCGCTTCCTGCTCGAGCGCGATATTGCGACGAGCGTCGGTTACCAATCCTTCAATTTCCACTTTGGCTTTGGCTTTTAATTGCTCGGCCAGACCACTGGCTTCGCGGTTGGCTTTTTCGAGCATGCTATTGGCTTCCACTTTGGCGCGATCAATGCGTTCTTGATAATCCCGATTGCTTTTTTTCAAATTCTCTTCAATGTCTTCGGCTTCGCGCAAACTTTTGTCGATAATCATTTGACGCTCGGCCATTTTTTTAACGAGTGGCTTCAGAATTAAAAACCAAATAACGCCGGCGGCGAGCGCAAAGTTGATGAGCTGTGAAACAAACAACGAACCATTAATTCC
>CAYTMT010000025.1:0-939 GCA_964439095.1 uncultured Gammaproteobacteria bacterium
GCCAACGATACGGCAGGCAACCTTGTGGGGTGCACATTCATGCCTCGGCATGGCGGGACTCTTGGAAAGTAGTAGGAACTTCCAATAGCAAGAGCGCTTATTGGAAATAAGATATTATTATGGATTTTGAGAATTGTCAATAAAAAAAGAACTCGCCCAAGCGAGTTCACTTATCACAGATCACTTCATTTGAGCGCTGGAACCTTTTCTTTGGAGAAATAAGGTGTTGGTCTGTTATTTTGACTAAATTGTTTACAGATAAAATAGCGATTGTTGATATTGAATGAAATGTTTAGCGGTGGTACCCTGCTCTTGTTGGCAGATATTCACTAGCTATAAATTTATGGGTTATCAATTTAAGGGCTTTTTTGTTAGTTGTAGTGATGAACAAAAAGAAAAGATCGTCGAAAGTGTAAATAAAAAATGGCCTGAAATAAAATGTAAGGTAATTTATGACCCGTTTTTAGGAATAGGAGGGCGTGTGCCAGATTTGGCTGACGAATCGTATGGGAAAATTTTTGCTGGACAGAAAGACCAACTCCCTGAAAAAACATACGACGTGGGCGATTTATTGCCCAGCTGGAGCGTCCAATTTCCTGAGATTATGTTTGTTTATTTAGAAGCCGATTGTTTTGGAGGAAACTGTTTATATGGTGGCTATGTTTGTAAAAATAATGAAATGAATATTAAAACAAAAACATCGGATAAAGACTCATTGGGAAAATTATTATCACCACTAGGTATTAAGTTAAATAAAGATAATTATTTCAAACCATTAGAAAGAGGATACTTTGACTAGTTTTATTGAGAGTTCGATTTCCTCAGTGATCACCCTAATTTTAATACAAAAAATCCGCTTATTGTAGCGGATTTTTCGTCGTAGCCCCGTCGAGAATCGAACTCGTATTACTACATTGACAGCGTAGAGTCCTAACCCTT
>CAYTMT010000025.1:949-2609 GCA_964439095.1 uncultured Gammaproteobacteria bacterium
TCTCGGTGAGTGAGCAGGGCTTTAATTTTGAAAATGCATTAGAGACGTGCATGGGGCTTGTGCGAAATTTGCCAGAATATTGGGAGAAAGGCGATATGAACACGAAACAAATAATCCAAAGTTCGATTTTTTTGGAAAGTCCGACTTTTCGGTTTTCAGCATTTGGAACACCAAAGGTTGCGCTAATACTACAACAAAAAAGAGAACTCGCCGAAGCGAATTCTCATTTGGTAGCCCCAACGAGAATCGAACTCGTATTACTACATTGAAAGCGTAGTGTCCTAACCATTAGACGATGAGGCCGAGTATTTATCTGGAGCGTAGTATAGCGGAGTGGCAAACAGAAGTCAATACACTCTCAAAAACAAAACCTCCGCCACAAGAGCGGAGATTTTGTTTTGTTTCGATTATTTTAGGGCGTCCTTCAAGGCCTTGCCGGCTTTGAACTTTGGAACCTTAACGGCTGGAATCTGGATTTTTTCCGTAGGTCTTTGTGGGTTAACGCCAGTGCGGGCTGCGCGAGTCTTGGAGCTAAAGGCGCCAAAACCGGTCAACACCACCTCTTCGTCATTTTTTAAACGTTCAGTCACTACTTCGACGAATGCATTCAGCATATCTTCGGTTTCGCGCTTGGAAACGTTTAATTTTTCGGCTAATACCTGGGCTAATTCAGCTTTGTTCATACTTACACCCCCTTTCAAGTTAAGGGTAATTCCCACGAGTGGGCCTAGATTTTCGACTCTAGATAAAGAGCAAATGAATGTTAGTAGTATAGCACGGGGCTATTTTTTTGGCTAGGATACGGCCATTTAACCAACGATTACTTGGCGTACTCTACAATGCGAGTTTCACGCATTAAAGTAACGCGGATTTCGCCAGGGTACTGGAGTTCCTGTTCGATCTTGCGAGCAATATCTTTGGCTAATTGATAAGCGGTGTAATCATCCACCTCACTTGGGCGTACAAACACACGCACTTCGCGACCGGCTTGAATGGCGTATACTTTTTCAATGCCCGGGAAGCTGGCAGCAGTTTTTTCTAGGTCTTCGAGACGGGTAACAAAATGTTCGTAGCTATCTTTGCGAGCACCCACACGGGAGGCAGAAACAGCGTCGGCGGCCATCACCAGTTTGGTGATCATGAGGGGTGGGGAAGTGTCGTGGTGGGTAAGAGCAACTTGGGCAATTTCTTCGTCTACGTTGAATTTCTTTAAGATCTTGTAACCCAATTCAGTATGCGCACCTTCGGTTTCGTGATCAATCGCTTTACCAATGTCGTGGAAGAATCCAGCTTTCTTGGCTTGGAATGGATTCATGCCCAGTTCCGAAGCCATCATGGCCGCTAAGTGTCCAACTTCGAGTGAGTGCATCAGCACATTTTGACCATAGGAAGTGCGGAATTTGAGACGGCCGACAATGGCTACCAGTTTGGGGTCCATGCCAGGAATACCCATTTCGTAGAGTGCTTCTTCACCAGCCTTTTTAATTTCTGTAGAAAGTTCTTGTTTAGCTTTTTCCACAAACTCTTCAATTTTGGCTGGTTGAATGCGTCCATCGGTGATCAATTTTTCGAGTGCCATTTTGGCTACCTGGCGACGAATGAGTGAGAATCCAGAAACCAAAATAGTATCTGGTGATTCATCGATGATAATTTCACAGCC
>CAYTMT010000025.1:2619-10858 GCA_964439095.1 uncultured Gammaproteobacteria bacterium
AGATAACAATTGATTCTGGTGTATCGTCAATCACAATTTCGCAACCGGTGAGTTTTTCAATGGTTTTGATATTGCGACCTTCTTTGCCGATAATACGGCCTTTCATTTCGTCATTCGGAATATGCACCGCAGTGGAGGTGGTTTCGGAGGCGTGTGACGAAGCACAGCGCTGAATGGCGTCCACCAAAATTTCACGTGTTTTTTCTTTGGCGATTTCATCGCGTTCGCGTTCCAAGCGCATCAGTTTTTCCATGAGCAGCATTTTGCTTTCTTCTTCTACTTTGCGGAGCAGTTCAGCCTCGGCAGCTTCGCGAGTGAGGTGGGCCACTTCTTGCAGTTTTTGTAACTGGTCAGCTTTTACTTGCTCCACTTCGGCCTTGATGGTCTGTACGCGAGTTATTTTTTCTTGCAATTTTTGCTCTTTGTCTTGGATTTCGAGCAGCTTTTGATCGAACGTGTTTTCACGTCGTTCTAAGCGCTCCTGAGCGTTGTGTAATTCTTGGCGAAGTTGTTTTTCTTCGCGTTTGGCTTCTTCCAAAATTTGGACTGCTTTTTCTTTACCTTCTAGCACCATTTCTTGTTGTTTTGCCTTGGCTTCGGCCAACATTTTCTCGGCACGGGCTTCAATGGAATTGGCTGCCTTGGTAGCAATGCGTTTGCGGATAACATATCCCGCTCCAGAACCAAGCGCGAGTGCTCCGAGCACGGCGATAATAGTGGTAATTGACATACAAAAAATTCCTCAAGATTTTCGAGGGTGGAAGAACCGAAGGACGAAACGAGGAAGATCGGAAATAACAATCCTAGCGCAAAGAAACCGGCAGAGTTGTTGCCAGAAGCCACTGAATGGGCAGTGATTTTTTGCTAAGATAAGCGTTATTCATACTATTTTTGTATCTCTATGTGCAGAGCCGGACAGGGTTTCTCGTTTCAGTCACTAGCGTTCAAACCCAGAAAATCGAATAAATAAATTACTAAAGATAGTATACCGCGCTTGGAGGGAGGTTGTCAATGTTCGTTGTGGGAAGGCAGAAATTGGTGTATTATGTATTCATAATATGCCTTTACCCAATTTTTCTCCTCTTTCTCCCCGCCAGTCTGGAATTTCGTGGCGACGTATAGTGTTGTGGGGCGCGGTAACTGCCGGACTCAGCTTGGTGGTTTTTTTGGGTGCGCTGACGTGGCATTTTTCTTCGTTAATTAGTGCTGGATATGGCCCTGATCTGGCCAAGCAATTTACTTCGCTTCCTGTACAAACGGCCAAGGTGGGTGTCGCTGCGAGCTTGGAAGCAGTGCGAGTAGCGTTGGAAACCAAAACGAGTCCGTATCGTGGCAATCCTGTTGCCCCCATAACCATTGTGGAGTTTGTGGATTTTAAATGCCCCAATTGTCGCTCGGCCGCGCCCATTATGCGCCAAGTGCTCGACAAATATCCGGGGCAAGTACAATTAATTGTCCGGCACTTTCCTATTGAGTCGCTTCATCCGGGGGCGGGTGAGGTCAACCGATTGGCTTGGTGCGCCACCGAACAGGGCGCTTTTTGGAAGGCACACGACTTATTACTCGACAAACAAGATTCTTTTGGCGCTTCTTTTTCTACCGATGATATTGCGCTGATTGCGGATCAAATTGGCGTTGACGACACCAAGCTTACGAGTTGTTTTAACGACGGTCGTTCGGAAGTGGCGGTGAGCGATGATTTTTCACTGGGGGTAAAATATGGCGTGCGCGGTACGCCCACCTTTTTTGTGAACGGTCAAAAAGTAGAAGGAGTTGTATCGCTCGACAGTTGGGCCAAGATAATCGCTTCACTTAGTAAGTTTTAAGGTATGCGTGTTTTTTCTTTTAGTCGCTTGCTGATGGCTTTGTCCATCGCCGTCATGCTTGTGCCGAGTATCACATTGGCTGATACTAGCAATCCAGACCCAACACTTAACCCGCTTTGCTGGACGGAGCAGGAGTGTGTTAACGCTCGTTTGACGTCTCCTGTTAATCCGGCGAAAGATCCCGCAACAGCGAAGGCTGGATTTATATCTTCGGTCTCGGGTGATATTTGTTTTGGGAAGGGCGGTCCAGAAGGGAAAGATGATTTAGGGAAGTGCTTACCGGTTGGAAAAACAATAACTGAGATATCTTTTGGTGGGAATAAGACGTTTTATAATATCGGTGATTTTATGGTGCAGATGTATGACTACGGTCTCACCGTTGCTGGTATTTTAGCTATAATTATGATTGTAGTTGCGGGGATTGAATGGGTTTCGTCTGGGGGAAATAGCGAAACGATTAGCTCTGCCAAAACTCGTATTACCGGTGCTATTGTTGGTTTAATTATTGCCTATCTTTCATATTTTATCTTACAAACTATTAATCCAGATTTGGTAAGCTTGAGGTTGCCACAAGTGTGGATGGTAAAACAGCAAGGTCTGGTAAAAGAGTTTTGTACTGATATGCCAACGAGCACTAAATTTTCTATTGCAGGCGTACAAGGGCAGTTGGGTGGAGATGCTGAAAAAGGGAAGAAATTTGAAGAAGTTAAGAAATCTCCCGATACTTTTTTGTGTGGCCAGCCGTTCTTTATGAGTAATCAGGGGGGTAGTGTGTGTTATGGGGGGAAGTGTAATGAAAATCAGATGTGTCTCAATTTTGATTCAGCAACATATGCGAATGATTCGCTTGTGCAAACAAAAAAGACCGCGGATGGTAAGTTGGCTAATAATTACAACTGCATAGATGGTAAGATTGGCGGAAGAATCTTTGGAGATGTGGGGGGTGTGTCCCAGCAACAGATTCAGCCTGGCTCAACGGAGGACACAATGAGGTTGGTGGCATTGTGTAAAGATGGAACTATAAAAGAGGTCGCGGGGACTGACCCTGTAAATAGGAGTGGAAAAAATCATTATGTAATCAAGTTTGCACCAGGGAAGCTTGATGTGTGTGGTAGCGCCACTGGAGAAATTAAAGTTGCAGGGTACTACTTAGTTGCCGAATTAAACGATGAGAGTGGCGGCGCTGCTCCATTAACTGGAAATGGTGGTAAAGGTTCATTTGGGTTGGATGATTGGTATGCAATTGGACGAGTACCAGGATCGCGCGTTTGTAATATCAACTTGGGCAAGATTTCCGAACCTTCGTGCGGGAGTGGTAGTGCTACCTGTTCTTGTTTTGCAGTAGGTCGTCATTCTGAGGACAATGCAAAGAATGTTTTTTTTCAAAATTATCTTATTTCTTCGAGCGAGCTCACAGCGGGCTTTCAGTGTGACCTTGTTCTGAATACCTCTGAGTTTCCTCCGCTTAGTACGGTTACAAATTTTGGTACTTGTATGTATTCTCAATCAGAAATTAAAGATATGGAAAATGGTCCAGCATGATCTGAGAGTCAGCCTTGACACCTCGCACAATCGGTAGTACAATGCCTCACCATGAGTCGTTATACTATATAATTGTTCGCGGTTTATGTCCCA
Source organism: uncultured Gammaproteobacteria bacterium (assembly GCA_964439095.1). GTDB lineage: Bacteria > Patescibacteriota > Patescibacteriia > Magasanikbacterales > GWA2-37-8 > CAYTMT01. The sequence goes on from CAYTMT010000025.1 coordinate 6,081, forward strand.
AGGAGAAATTATCATCAAGGGTGCGCGGGTGCACAACCTTAAAAACGTTTCGCTTTCCATTCCTAAAAACAAACTCGTCGTGGTCACCGGACTGTCCGGTTCGGGAAAATCCAGCCTGGCTTTTGACACTATCTATGCCGAAGGACAGCGCCGTTATGCGGAGTCACTTTCGGCCTACGCGCGTCAGTTTATGGAAGTGCGCGACAAGCCAGATGTGGATAAAATCGACGGGCTTTCTCCCACGATTGCTATCGATCAACGCATGAGCGTACAAAATCCACGCTCCACCGTGGGTACCGTAACCGAAATTTACGATTTTTTGCGTTTGTTGTTTGCGCGCACGGGGGTGCAAACCTGCCCTGATTGTGGCGAAAAAGTAGAGCGCTACAGTCCCGGAGAAATCATCGAGGCTGTTCGCAAACTCGCTCGAGGGAGTGATAATTTGGTTATTTTAGCGCCATTGGTACAGAATGAAAAAGTGGTTAAGAAAAATATTGTCAAACAAATTGAACAGTCTGGTTTGGAGCGCGTGCGCGTGAATGGGGCAGAGATAAATATCCGAGATTTGAGCGGTGCTATTTTTGAACCAGAAAAAAAATACACCATAGAATTGGTAACGGGCCGTATTTTTGATGTTAAGAAACAGAATATTAGTGAAATGGTGGAGCTGGCCTTGGACTTGAGTAATGGCGAAGTAGTGGTAGTAGGAAAAAAAGAAGAAAAAACTTTTTCTACCGTGGGGAAATGTCCAAAATGTCATCGCGTGCTTTCGCCACTCGACATTCGCAATTTTAGTTTCAATAGCCCCTATGGTGCCTGCGCTCGCTGTACCGGTCTTGGTCGCACGATGGTGGTGGTGCCGGAGTTGGTGATTCCAAATCCACGCCTAACTCTTCTCGAGGGTGCTATTCAGCCGTGGATGCGCATCACGGGCAACCAACATGGCTATCATAAATTGTTAGCGGTAGTGGCTGCCAAACACAAGTTTTCACTCGATGTGCCGGTTACCAATCTTCCTCCATCTGCGCTCAAAATTATTCTGAATGGCACGGGTAAAGAACTCTATCGTTTGGAAAACAAAGACGTGGCTTTTCCGGGTGTGCTCGAAGATTTGCGCGAGCGTCATTTGAATACGCCGTCCGACTATGTGCGCAAAGAAATTGAACAGTATATGCGCGAAGAAGTGTGCCCAACATGTAAGGGTGATCGGTTGCGCGCCGAGTCGTTGGCTGTAAAAGTTGCAGGACATACGATTGCGGAATGTTCGCGTTTGTCCATTTCTCGATTGCTTGAGCTGATGAAGGGGAATGCTATGAAACAAATTGCCACCGGGATTGCCGCGCCGATTGTGCGTGAATTGGAGCCTAGATTGAACAATTTGGAAAAAGTGGGATTGGGATATATTAGTTTGGATCGATCTATGAACACGCTTTCCGGTGGTGAAGCGACTCGTGTGCGTTTGGCCGGACAACTTTCGACCGGTTTGACCGGTGTTATCTACGTACTCGATGAACCATCTGTGGGGTTGCACCCGTCAGACACCGAAGAGCTCATTACCACGTTGCGTTTTTTGCGCGACCTCGGCAATTCAGTGATTGTAGTGGAGCATGACTCAGCCATGATGCAAGCTGCGGATTATGTGATTGATGTCGGTCCGGGAGCAGGTGTGTATGGTGGTGAAATTGTGGCCGTAGGCACCTATGCGGAAATTAAAAACAATAAACAATCGGTAACCGGTAATTATCTTTCGGGTCGAGAGGTGATTAGTATTGAAAAAGAAGAACGCACCGAAGAAGGATCTGGTAAAAAGAAAAAAGAACGCAAGATGACCATTGTCGGGGCAAAAGAATTTAATTTAAAAAATGTTACGGTAGATATTCCGCTCGGCAAGTTTGTGTGTTTTACCGGTGTCTCCGGATCCGGTAAATCAACTTTGGTCGTGGATATTTTGGGCAAGGCGTTGAGCAAACATTTTTATCGCGCCAAAGACGAGCCGGGTAAACATACGGCAATTCGGGGTATTGATGAGATTGATAAGGTAATTGCCGTTGACCAAAGTCCGATTGGTCGCACACCGCGCAGTAATCCAGCCACGTATACCGGTATCTTTACTATCATTCGTGATTTGTATGCCGAGTTGCCGGAATCTCGCATGCGCAGCTATGACGCGGGCAAATTTTCGTTCAACGTAAAAGGTGGCGGACGGTGTGAGGCCTGTGCTGGTGAAGGGTACGTGCGCATTCCCATGCAATTTTTGTCCGATGTGTTTGTGGTGTGTAATGAGTGCGATGGACTCCGCTACAATCAAGAAGCGCTCGAGGTGCATTATCACAACAAAAATATTGCCGAAGTGCTCAACATGACCGTGGAAGAGGCGTTTCGCTTTTTTAGTGATCTCCCCACACTGCGCGACAAGTTGAGCGTGCTCCGTGAAGTGGGTTTGGGCTATGTAAAACTGGGCCAACCAGCCACCACGCTCTCGGGCGGTGAGGCGCAGCGCATTAAGTTGGCCACCGAACTCAGCCGCGCCTCTACCGGCAGCACCTTGTATATTTTGGACGAACCAACCACTGGTCTCCATTTTGGTGACGTACAGCGATTACTCCAGGTACTCCACCGATTATCCGAAAAAGGAAACACGGTAGTGGTGATTGAGCATAATGTGGATATTATCCGCAATTCCGATTGGGTGATTGATCTCGGGCCAAAGGGCGGCGAAGAGGGTGGTGAAATTGTATTTGCTGGTCTGCCTGCCGACCTCAAGAAATTCAAAAAGAGCGCTACCGCAAAGTATTTGTAGGCTGTCATTACGAGAAGATAAACGACGAAGTAATCTGTTAACAAAAAAATCCGCCTCGATTGCTCGGGGCGGATTTTTGTTTGGGGTAATTTTATTTCGCAACTTTTTTCACTTCTTTCATTTTTCGTTTGAAGTCGCTGTCGCGGAGGAACTGGATTTTGGCGCGGCGGGTGCGGAGGGTGCGTACTACTTCGATTTTGGCTACTACGGGTGAGGAGATGGGGAAGATTTTTTCTACACCCACACCATCCGAAACTTTGCGCACCGTGATGGTGGCGCCGATTTCACTGCCGTGACGGACAGCAATGATAGTGCCTTCAAAAATTTGGATACGCTCTTTTTCTTCGCCTTTGGTGTTCATTTCTTTGATTTTTTGATGGACCTTCACCACCATGCCGGACTTGTATTCCGGATTCTTAGCGGTTGCTTGAACTTGTTCGGTCATATACGTAATTTTGGGGAAAATTAAAGTACGCTTAATATATCGTATTCTCAGGCACCTGTCAATACCTGGGTCTAAAAAAGAAATCCGCCGCTCGATTGCTCGAGACGGCGGTAGATTTGGGCACCAGGCAGGCGGGATGCCTGGCTGGTGCCGCAGGGCGCTAGTGCGGGGCAGTGTTGCTCGGATCAGTAGCCCCGTTCTCCTTCTTCTCATCCCCCCGGGGATGGAAGTCCAGGGACTTCTTGTAGTCTTCGAAGTCGGTGTGGACGGTCACCATGGTGTCCATGTGACCAAAAACACGACTCACCGTCCAGAGGCGGTAGATCCCCCAGCTCCGGAGCAGGCAGTTGATGACCCCAGCCGCGTCTTCACGCCGCTCTCCGACGATATGGAGGATGAGTTTGTCATCGTAGTCGAAGGTGCCGTCTTTCAAGGCGTCCTCGATCTTTCTGATGGCGACCTGGAACGCACTCGTGCCTTTCCCCTGGTAGCATTCCAAGAACATGGGTTCCTCGCAAGTGGCAGAAAAGAGCACTGTATCCTTCTGGGCCAGCGAAGCTAGCGCTACAGAAGAACACTCTATCCTGCCTTTTTTTATTCAATTTGTCAAGATAGACACATGTGGATAAACAAAAAATCCCTTAGGTAAGGGATTTTTCAGCGTCGAGGAGTTGTTTTTTTCGTTCCGTTCCGCCGCGGTTGTAGCTTCCGAGTGTGCCGTCACTTTTAATCACGCGGTGGCAGGGAACAGTTGGATCATAGTTATTCCGCATAATAGTGCCAACGGCCCGGGCTGCTTTGGGGCTACCAGCTTGGCGGGCAACTTCGCCATAGGTGCGCGTTTGGCCTCTGGGAATTTTGGCCACCACGGCGCGTACGCGGTCGCGGAATGTTTTGGCAGGCATACCGGTTATTTTTTTAATTCTTGATCGATAATGTTGGCAATCGTGGCTACTGTTTCGGCTAACTGTCCATTTTTATTCACTAGGCGATATTGATAGTCAGTCGAGGCCGCAATTTCGGTTCCGGCAATGCGGAGACGTTCGTTAATTTCCATTTCGTCTAACCCACCACGTCCAGCCAAGCGTGCGCGAAGTAAATCTAAATTTTCGGGAAGAAGAAAAACAGAAATGTGAGGAATATGTTGGCGATCCAAATTGTGTTTGCCGTTCACTTCGATTTGCACCAATACAATTTCGTGTTCGGCCACGGTGGTATCCAGCCATTTTTTTTCGATGCCGTAGTAGTGGTCGGTGTAGCGATTGTATTCCACCATTTCTCCGGCGGCAATTTTTTGTTCAAATGCCTCGCGAGACACAAAATGATAATCCACACCATCGCGATTGCCGGGGCGGGGTGGGCGAGAGGTGGTGGTGACCAGGCGCACGGCATTCGGCAGAAGTTTGAGTAAGCCGTTGATCACCGCGTCTTTGCCGCCGCCAGAAGGTGAAGAAATTACCACGAGGAGTCCCATATGAAGTTAGGCCAGGGTAGTCAAAAACTGTTCCAGTTTTTCGGGAAGAGGGGAAGAAA
>CAYTMT010000026.1:0-637 GCA_964439095.1 uncultured Gammaproteobacteria bacterium
CCAACTGTTCAAAAAGTGAGATTCGTAAAGCTGGTGACATTTTAAAAAATATAAATCCGATAATACAGGGCAGAGAGTGGGCTTTGGAGGTTCTAAATAAATGGCGGGGGTGTCACGCTTACCCAATCAACACTTTCCAAGCAACCTTACGCGGAAATGTTAAAAAGATTGATAAAAATGGATTAGTCGCTCAACGACTCAAACGAGCACCGACTATTATTGATAAACTAAAAAGACAACCATCGATGAATCTAGTAACGATGCAAGACATCGGTGGGGTGCGAGCTGTAACTAATTCAGTTGAAAATGTTCGCAAAATTCAAAAAATTTACCACGATACAAAAAGGTTTAAACACCAACTTACTTCTGAACATGACTACATTTTAAAACCAAAACCAGACGGTCACAGAAGCACCCACCTAATCTTTAGATATAATAATGATAAAGCACCGCAGTATAACGATCTTCGACTTGAACTACAAATTCGCTCGAGATTGCAACACGCGTGGGCGACAGCGGTTGAAACCATAAGTCTTCTAAGGGGAGAAAACTACAAAACAAAAAGCGGCGCCATAAACCAAGATTGTATCGGGGATGCGGTAGCCGCGCTCCGCGAAGTAGCCACGGAATTCATCCA
>CAYTMT010000026.1:647-10707 GCA_964439095.1 uncultured Gammaproteobacteria bacterium
CCTTTCACGTGCTGAAACGTTTTATAAAATAGCACAAATGGAAAGTGACCTTGATTTTCTAAACATAATAGCGGGTTACAAAACAGCTCTCCAAGAGATTACTGATAAAAAAGATAAACGTTCCTATTACCATCTAATTATTTTAGACGTATCAAAAAATGAACTTGAGATTAAATCCTACCGACGTGATCAAACAGAAATGGCAATGTCAGCATACACAACAGCTGAAGCTAGGGCGTTAAATGGAGAGGAAGTGGATTCGGTGCTTGTATCAGCCGGGCCTTTAAATAAACTAAGAGCTGCATACCCTAATTATTTTTTGGATATTTCCGAATTCATAAAAAATGTCCAAGAAATCATCACCAAAACCAAATAAAACCATACTCTTTTCTTTGTGCTTCACCTCAAATCCATCGCCGCTGTGCTCACCGCTCGCTCCACTCTGGAAGGCGCGGGTGTTCGGCTCCATCGCGGATTTGCTAACGCCGAAGTGCCACGTTTTGACCCCTTTTTGTTGTTTGATGATTTTAGCTCCCCGAATCCCGCTGACTACTTGGCCGGATTCCCCATGCACCCACACCGCGGCATGGAAACTGTCACCTATATTCTCGACGGCGACGTACGCCACCGCGATTCGATTGGAAACGCAGGAGTGATTGGTCGGGGTGATGTACAGTGGATGACTTCGGGCAGTGGTATCATCCACGAAGAAATGCCCGAAGGAATTATGGGGATTCAAGGATTCCAGTTGTGGGTGAACCTGCCTCAAACTCACAAAATGATGGCGCCACGCTATCAAGAAGTAAAAAATAATACTATTCCGGAAATATCTTTGGGTAAATACGCTCGCGCACGAATAATCGCCGGACATGTTGGCGACGCAACCGGACCAGTGCACGATATCGTGGCGAGTCCACTCTATCTGGATATTACCCTTGAGCATGGCCAACAATTAGATTTTCCAGTGACACCAGGGTTTACTACTTTTGTCTATATATTCAACGGGTCTATTGGCACCGTTAACGAACGCTCTCAGTTTGGGGCCGGATCTATTGTATTATTTGCGCGCGAAGGAGACGTGGTTTCACTCCACACCGGCGGAACTCCCGCTCGTTTTTTGCTTGTGTCCGGCAAACCACTCGGAGAACCTATCGCCTGGCACGGACCAATTGTAATGAACACACCAGCCGAAATCGATCTGGCTTTTCACGAATTACAAACCGGTGAATTTATAAAAAATTGACAAAAAACTATCAGTTATCCCGTGCGCATATTGCGCGATTTGACAAAAAGCCATATAATAGTGCTATAATCTAGGCATATTAATTCTTAACCATATATCCATATGGCAGGTATGACAAAATCGGCTTTGCTCTCCTTGTTGGCAGACAAGACCGAATTAAGCAAAAAGGACGTGGCAGCTTTTTTGACCACGCTCTCAGAAGTAGCCTACAAAGAGGTAAAGAAAACAGGAATCTTTATTCTTCCTGGTTTTGGTAAAATGGTAAAAATGCATCGCGCTGCTCGCATGGGCCGCAATCCAGCTACCAACGAAACTATCAAAATCCCAGCAAAAACAGTAGTAAAATTCCGCTTGGCCAAAGCAGCTAAAGACGCAGTTCTCTAAATTGCTTCACAGTACACCAAAAGAATCTCGAGCGATCGGGATTCTTTTTTTGTAGCAGTGCTTCGGGAATAAAATCGTGGTATACTATACATATATGAGTTTGCCTATCAAAATATTTTTAGCAGTTATTCTTGGTGCACTTCTCGGATTGGAGCGCGAGAGTAGTGGTAGTAAAAAAAACAAACAAGTTTCTACTAGTGGCATACGTACCTACGCGCTCATCTCACTTGGCGGTGCGTTAGCTGGATTTTTTTATATTACCAGCGCCAGTGCTATTTTTTATATTCTCAGCGCCACCATTTGCGGGCTAATTATTGCCTATTACGTAGTAGGATCCCTTATCACCAAACGGCCAGGTATCACCACTGAGCTATCACTCATCTTTAGTTTTTTGCTTGGATTCTTAATTGCCAGCGAACTCATTACCATGCAAATTATTCTGGCGATTTTGGTAATTGTGCTCCTTATTTTGTCGCTCAAAGAAAAAACCCGACAGTTCATGCAGGACATCTCGCCCAAAGAAACTGAATCGTTTATTAGTTACGCCATTGTGGCTTTGGTCGTTCTTCCTTTTTTACCAAACCATGGCTACTCACTCGGTAGTATTCCTTTTTTGCCAACAATTCTGGCTGGATTCCACACCTCTCTTGGTGCGCTTACCGACATTGAAATTCTGAATCCACAAAAATTATGGTTCATTGTGGCGCTGGTGACGGGTATTGATATTGTCAGCTACCTACTCGGCCGGTTGTTGGGGAACAAAAAAAGTTTTGCCTTTACCAGTTTTGTGGGCGGGTTTGTTTCTTCTACTTCGGCCACCCAAGCACTCGCTCATAAAAGCAAAACCGTTACCGCAGTAAACACACTTGCTGGTGCAGCTATGGTGGCCAACATGGCCAGTTTTTTTCAAATGTTCTTATTAATCGCTCCCCTCAACCATTCTTGGCTTTTTGCTTTAACCCCCACACTCATCACCATTATTCTTGTGGCCGGCGGACTCGCGGTTCTCCTTTTTAGCAAAAAAGACTTCGCCCGACCTGGTAAAAAAGCTACCAACGAGACACAAAATGATCAGTATATATTTTCGCTCCGCTCCGCGCTTTTATTCGCCATCCTCTTGACAGTCGTGCGTTTTACGGTCAAACTATGCTTGGCAGTGTTTGGACAGCCGGGATTCTTTATCAGCTCTATCATTGCATCTTTTGCTGGCATGGACACCATCATTATCAGTTTGGCTGAGATTGCTGGAAAAAACATCACTCTTGCCCAAGCTACCCTGGTGTTTATCGTGGTCAATGCCACCAACCTGCTTAGTAAAACAGCATATTCCTTCCTGCTCGGAACACGACGTTTTACTCTACGTTTCGGTCTTTCCGCGGGAGCGATCATTGCAAGCAGTTTGCTAGGCTACGTTTTCTTCTTTTAGCTACAACCAAAAATACCTTCTATGGATAAAAGTGCGCGTTTTTTACTGTTGGGAGTAGTTGGCATATTTGCGGTAGGAATTATTTTTCTTACGCTTTTTCATGAACAAAAAAATACTCTTTCTGTTGCCACTCCTACCGCTTATTACATTGCCCCCCCGGAAATAATTCCCAAATCTACTACCACCCCAATACGCTACGATTCTGACGGCACCGTTATTTCTGCAAGCAGATCACCCATCACCATCCAGGCCCCTCGACTTCCCTACGGTGATGCCGTCAAAAAATATGGTGGCTTTCGTTTTCAATTCTCGGCCGGATGTACTCGTGTTTCTCCTAATACTTTTGTAGCCAAAAAAGGTCTTCGTTTTATGATTGATAATCGCGACGATATTACCCACCAATTTACCGTTGCCAATCAAACCGTTATTATTGGTCCATATAACTACGGACTTATCATGGCCACCCCTGCAGGTAAGTTTTCTGTTTCCTGTGACGGTGTTCAACGGGCCACAATTACCATTGCCCCGTAAGACTTCCCCTCAATTTATTTTCCTCCACTGCTTATGTTAAAAATAGGCCATCGGGGCGCAGCCGGATACGTAACCGAAAATACGGCAGCGGCTATTAAAAAAGCACTCGACTTGGGGGTGGACATGATTGAATTAGACGTACGCCGCTGTCTCAGTGGCGAATTAGTGGTATTCCATGATTCCTCAGTCAATCGCGTTACCAACGGCACCGGTGCTATTCGCAAGATGACCTTAGAACAAATAAAAACTCTACACACAAAAGATGGTGAAGAAATTCTTACCCTCATCGAAGCACTCCAACTCATTGACGGACGCTGCTGGGTAATACTCGACATAAAATGCGGAGATGTGGCCGAAGAGTTAATTCGTGTTTTACATAATTGCATTGATTCAAAGCAGTGGCGCAAGCGACAATTTTTGGTTTCCTCATTTAGATACGGCGAATTGGCGCGAATTAAAAAACTAGACAAAGAAATTAAAATTGGACTACTCTACTACCGCTATGTCCGCAGCGTGCTTTCGCGCGCCAAAAAAATGTCTGCCTACTCTGTGCATTTCCACACCAATCATTTAAGCAAGGACGATATTGAGGCGCTCCACAATCATGATATTAAAACATTTGTCTGGACGGTAAACACCCACACCGATGCCAAACGCGTGCGGCGGTTGGGAGCGGACGGCGTTATCTCTGACTTTCCAGACGCGGTGTAAAAAAGAAAAAGAGCGTCGAAACGACGACTTCTTATTGTTGTGTTTCCACAATATAGACCAAACGATACCATCCCCTCTTTTAATCTAGGGTTGACAAACGACCAATTTCTTCGTACACTATTACCATTTACGGCAGGGTAGCTCAGATGGTTAGAGCACGGGATTCATAACCCCGAGGTCGGCGGTTCAATTCCGCCCCCTGTCACTACCTGTACACCCCGACCCCCGGCTTAAGACACCTGCGGCTTCTTACGTCGCTTCGCTCCTATCTTTCCACTATCGGGGTGTCCAGCTTGGCCTTCGGCCAAGATATTCTTCAGGCAGATATGAAAATTCTTGGCATCGAATCATCCTGCGATGATACTGCTGTTGCTTTACTCGAATGTTCCGAGCAAGGCCATATTATTATTTCCGAAGCCACTGCTTCACAAATCAATGTTCATAGTCGCTATGGCGGGGTAATTCCCGAAATTGCCGGACGTTTGCATGCCGAACACATCACACCTCTGATTGAACAAGTGCTCGGAAAAACAAAACCTGACGCTATTGCCGTTACTGCTGGACCAGGACTCATCACCGGACTGGTGGTGGGCGTGGAAGCTGCCCGCACACTCGCCGCACTCTGGAACGTGCCACTCATTGCCACCAACCACATCGATGGTCACATTCACGCCGTAGAAGTAGGATCCGATGAACAACCGTCCTCGCCTATTATTTTCCCTGCACTCGCGCTAGTGGTAAGCGGTGGTCATACCGAATTAGTGTTTATGCCAGAGCGCGGAACATATGAACGCATCGGCAAAACCAAAGACGATGCCGTGGGCGAATGTTTTGACAAAGTAGGAAAACTGCTCGGCCTCGCTTATCCGGGTGGCCCAAAAATTTCTACTCTCGCCGAACATGGTAACCGACAAGCCATCGATCTTCCCCGCCCCATGCATGATCAACCAAACTACGATTTCAGTTTTTCCGGACTCAAAACTGCAGCTCTTTATTATCTGCGCGACCACCTGCTCACCACCGAATCAGCACGCGCGGATTTTTGCGCCTCATTTGAAGAAGCGATTGCCGATGTGCTGGTACATAAAACAATGCGCGCTGTCCAAGAATTTACTCCCACCTCTGTCCTTCTTGGTGGCGGCGTGGCAGCCAACAACCACCTGCGCAAACGTCTTGCCGAGCAATTACAAAAACAATTCCCGGAAACAATTCTGCGCCTCCCGCTTCCCTACTACACCACCGACAATGGCGCTATGATTGCTGTAGCCGGATATTATCAAACACAAAAAAATAAGACTACTCCATGGCAAAAAATATCCGTTTCACCTCAATGGCACGTGGGAGATATTTTTAGCGAGTAATAATATTTTCGGACAAAAGAATTCCTCCAAGCTCTTCACCTAATTCAGCGCTTAACCCAACGGTGAGCGCTGTTTTAATTACCTTCCCAGCCACAATTAAATATACAGGCACGACACCGGGATACCGTGCTAATATAGCTTTAAGATCATTCGCTTTTTCTTTCATAGTACCTGCGTCCATCACCAACGATAGCGCACCAGTCGGCGCAAGCTCTTCAGCCGAAAGCGCTGAAGTAGATGGTTGAATTGGTGACGGGACGGAACGATTACTAGATGATGTGCCTACGGACATTTGTCTTGCTAAATCCAATACATTCTCGGCAGTAACGGCATACGCTTTTTCTACCACTAATTTATCATCACCCTCTTCAGCTGAAGTTTTTCCCACCACACACACAGCACTTCCTTCTTTCCACACCTCTTTAGTAGTTTCGTAGGTGCGCGGGAAAACTAACAGCTCCAAATTATCGGTGGTATCTTGAATGGTAATAAACATCATAGCCTTGCCGCTGCGCGTAATTTTTTTCTTGGCGCTTTCAATAATCCCCCCCACCACCACCCAACTTTCACGCGGCTGCCCAGACAAATCATTGAGCGCAATTAAAGTAGGACCAAATGCAGTCTGGAGCCCACTAAACGGATGCGCCGTAACATACAGTCCCAACAATTCTTTCTCCCATTTCATTTTTTCTTCCTTGGTAGCGGGTGGCGCCTCAACCAAACGAAGCTTGGTAGCTATATTCACTGTACTCCCCGCAAACAACGAATTTTGAATCGAATTACTCTCGGCGTGAGCGGCATGGGTAAAATCCAAAATTGCATCCATGCTGGCCAAAACAGTAGCGCGATCAACACCGAACGAATCAAGCGCTCCACACTTTGCCAAACTTTCCAACGATTTTTTATTTAAATCTTTATCTTTTACTCGTCGTAACAAATCTTCTAAATCAGCAAACCGACCACCGTGCTTACGCTCGCGATACAAGGCGTCAGCGATATGCTCACCCAAATTTTTAATGCCATTGAGTCCAAAACGAATATACGAATCTTTCCCATCTTCCGCCGGAATCATAGCAAAATTTTTATGACTCTCATTTACATCGGGCGGAGAAACTTTGATGCCGATCTGTTCACACTCATGAATAATTGGTGGTACTTTGTCGAGATCACCACTTTCGGCAATCAGCACCGCGGTCATATATTGAATCGGGTAATTCGCTTTGAGATAGGCAGTTTGATAGGCCACCACTGCATAGCTAGCCGCATGCGCTTTGTTAAACCCATAGGCGGCAAACGGTTCAATGCGCTCCCATAATTTAATAATCTTATCCTCCGGCACCTTCCCTACCTCGCGACATCCTTTGAAAAACTTTTCCTTTTGCTTCATCATTTCTTCAGGAATTTTTTTACCCATGGCTTTACGAAATTTGTCTGCCTCTTCCCAGTTATACCCACCCAAATGAATCGCGGTCAAAAGCACATCGTCTTGATATACAATCAACCCGAGCGACTGATCCAGATAGTCTTTCATGCGTGGATCCAAATATTCGATTGTTTCTGGATCATTCTTGCGGCGGATATAGTCAGGAATAGATTCCATTGGGCCAGGACGAAACAGTGCCACCATGGCCATGATATCAAAAATACTCTCTGGCTTTAGTTCTTTCAGGTACCGGGTCATGCCCGAACCAGACAGCTGAAACACCCCCACAGTGTCTCCATGTGCCAACATCTGATAGGTTTTTTTATCATCCCAGGCAAGACTATAAATATCAATTTTCTTGCCCGTTGTTTTTTCAATAATCTCAATTGCTTTTCCCAAAATCGATAAGTTACGAATGCCCAAAAAATCCATTTTCAAAAGTCCAGCCGCTTCCACCGAGTGCATTTCGTATTGCGTGGTTACTTTTTCACCACCGGTTTCTCGCTGAATCGGAGTAAAATCAGTAAGTGGTGTCGGCGCAATTACCACCCCGGCCGCGTGCATCGAAGTATGGCGGGCACACCCTTCAATTTTTTGCGCCAAATCCAGCAAGCGTTTTACTTGACCATTTTTGGTGTACAGCTCTTTCAGCTCCGGCTCCAATTCCATCGCTTTTTTAATCGTCATCTGAAACCCTTGAGCGCCAAACGGAATGAGTTTGGAAACCTGATCACAAAACGAATACGAGTACCCCAACGCTCGACCAACATCACGCACACTACCACGCGCGGCCATAGTACCAAAGGTAATAATCTGCGCCACCTTATCAGCACCATATTTTTTGGTAACATAGGCGATCATATCGTCACGACGGTCGTCGGCAAAGTCCACATCAATATCAGGAGGTGAGGGACGAAACGGATTCAAAAAACGCTCAAAAGGCAATTTAAAATAGAGCGGATTTACGGTGGTAATACCCATCGCATACGACACAAGCGATCCAGCACCTGAACCACGAGTAGTCACCACAATATCGTGCGTACGAGCGTAGGTAACATAATCGGATACCACCAAAAAATATGGCGAGTAGCCTTTTTTAGAAATAACATCCAACTCGTAATCAGCCCGCACTCGCACCGCATCGGTCACTTCCATCAACGACGGCAACCGTTGATATACTTCTTCGCGCAAATAATCATCCACTGATTTTCCTTCGGGAATATTGAGTGCTGGAAAATGCCATTTATTTAAAGCCAGTTGCAAATCAACTCGCTCTGCAATCTTACCTGTATTCTCCACCGCCTCGCTCACATGACGAAACCGCTTCATGATTTCGGCCTCAGAACAAAACGAATAATCAATACCTACCATCGTCGCTCGGCTCTGGTCATCAACTGTATGACCATCGCGAATACAGGTCAAAATATCTTGCGCTTCCGCATCGTCTGGATCCAAATAGTGAACATCGCGCGTCACCACCAAGGGCGCATTTATTTTTTTAGCCACCTCAATCAACGACTGGTTCAGTTCCATTTGTCCTGATTTTGCCGGCAAATCCCGCAGTTCCACATACACATTTTCGGAACCAAAAATTTGTTGCAATTCTTGTATTTCTTTTCCAGCCCGCTCTCCACTTGGATCTCGACGAAATAAATCAGCCACTTCGCTTTCGTTGCCACCAGTCAACACCACCAATCCTTCCGCATGTTGACGAAGTAACTCTTTATCTACGCGAGGAATATCTCCGGTGCCATCAATGTGCGCCGCAGAACAAAGTTGTACTAAATTACGGTACCCAATTTCATTCAGTGCCAACATCACCAATGCAAAGGCGGCCTTGGACTGAGTATCCAGCCGACTGCCCTCGGCCACATATAGTTCTAAACCGATGATTGGTTTGATTCCTTGTTTTTGACATTCTTCATAAAATTCAATAGCTCCAAACATGTTGTTTCGATCAGTAAGAGCCACAGCCGAAAAACCACGAGCCTTAGCCGCTCCCACCAATTCATCAATCTTAGGCAGACCCTCTAAAAGAGAGTAGTGAGAATGGGTATGGAGGTGAACAAACGACATAAAAGATGTTAGAGCTCATATAGTAACGTACCATAGAGAGAAAGGCAACAGCCAACTAAACAGTTGACAAAACAAAAAATAAATGGTACATAAACATCGTGTTTTACGCTGGATACACCATGCAGCCCTGGTTATTTAACGTACAACAAGCCCTTTCCCACTCTCATTAGAGGATGAGCAATGTCCAAAACCATGACCGTTCCTTTGGATCAAGTCCAGTCGATCAGTGTGCAATTTCATTACAACAGCACGGGACTCACCCCGATCGGCGTACGACGCGTTCCTTATGAAAGAATGGAAGAAATGGTTGCTCGGAACAACCGAAACAAAAACAGCAAAAACAGCAACACCGCCTTCAACGAGTGCTCTGCCTGTTCGATTCTCGAACTTGTCACTGGACTCACGAAGACTGGATACTACCTGTTCGACGCCACCGTCCAACAACGCTACACTGACGGTGATCCACGTCAGCCTTACCAGGCGCTGATCTACCGATTCCGACGGTGCGAAAAATCCGCCCCACGCATCTTCCAAGTCGGACAAGAAACTGCGCTTCTCGGACTGAAACTGCTGGCGACAGGGGCAACCTGGAACACCAAAGGGTTTATCAACTTCCAGAACAACCAACACGCGATCAATGTGCTCTGTCATGGACGAGAGGTGCTCATTGATCAGAATGGAACTCGCCAAGAGGCGAGGATCAAGCACAAAATCACCATGGAGAAACAGGTCATCACCGTCGAAAAGCTGACAGAAGACGTGCCACCATCCCCCTAGGGGGGCACACTCCTCGCCCGGCGCACTCGTTGCGCCGGTTTTATTTTTTTGTATCACACTAAAAAACAACCAACTTTCTCACATTCCCTATAATGGACGGCACAATCTTTTTATGCTATAATCCTGTA
>CAYTMT010000027.1:0-10599 GCA_964439095.1 uncultured Gammaproteobacteria bacterium
CTGTAGACCGGCCTCCCGAACGGACTCAACCCCGTTCGGAGCCGGTCTCTTTCTATTTTGGGGTAGTAGACAATTTATTTTTTTTCTTCTACAATGAGTTGGTCAGGTTATCTAACTCTTTTTTTATTCTATGTATACCCACACCCTCTCGCAATTTGACCCCGATGTTTTAGCTTCCATTAAACGCGAACAAGGTCGTCAAGAAAATGGACTCGAGATGATCCCGTCCGAAAATTTTGTATCACCGGCAGTGCTCGAAGCGCTCGGATCTATTTTGACCAACAAATATTCCGAAGGGTACGTGGGCAAGCGCTACTATGGTGGTTGCCAATTTGTTGACGAAGTGGAGCAACTGGCGATTGACCGAGCCAAACAGTTGTTTGGTGCCGAACATGTGAATGTACAACCGCTCTCGGGCGCACCGGCCAATGTGGCCGTGTACTTTGCACTGCTCAAACCAGGCGACACCGTGCTCGGCATGGACTTGGCGCATGGCGGACATTTGACGCACGGACACCCCGTTACCTACATGGCCAAGATTTACAACTTTGTACGTTATCAAACCACTCCGGCCGGAGAAATTGATCTCGACAATTTGCGAGCAATGGCGCTGGAACACAAACCAAAAATTATTTTAGTTGGCTACTCGGCTTACTCCCGCGAAATTAATTACGCGGCGATCAAAGCCATTGCCGACGAAGTAGGCGCCATCACCATGGCCGACATTGCCCACATTGCTGGATTGATTGCGGGCGGCGTGATGAATAATCCGGTGCCACTGTTTGATATTGTAACCACCACCACCCACAAAACTCTCCGCGGCCCTCGCGGTGGTATGATTATGTGCAAAGAAAAATTTGCCAAAGACATCGACAAGTCCGTGTTTCCCGGATTCCAAGGCGGCCCGCACGAAAACAATATTGCGGCGAAAGCAGTGGCCTTTAAAGAAGCGCTGCAACCGGAATTTAAAGAATACGCAGCACAAATAAAAAAGAACGCTACCGCGCTCGAAACAGAATTTAAAGCGCGCGGCTATACAATTTGTTTTGGTACCACCGAAAATCATTTGCTCCTGGTGGATTTATCCAACAAAAATGTTACGGGCAAAGAAGCACAGGTCGCTCTCGATAAAGCAGGCATTACCATCAACAAAAATATGGTTCCCAACGATCCCCGCTCCCCGATGGATCCGAGCGGTATTCGCTTTGGCACACCGGCCCTCACCACGCGCGGTATGCAAGAAGCAGAAATGAAAATAATTGCCGGCTGGATGGACGAGGCAATTATGAATCACGCTGACGAAACCAAATTAGCGAACATCAAAACACAGGTAGAAGAAATGACCAAGCGTTTTCCGCTCTACCCTACCCTAAACTAACGGACGACGTCCTCGTTCGGAAAAAAATTCAGATCGTTCGGTGGCGGCAATAACTGCCGCCATCATCGTTATTGCTTCTACTGGAAATTTTCCAGTGGCAGTTTCGTTGGATAACATCACTCCATCAGCCCCGTCCAAAACTGCATTGGCTACATCTGAAACTTCGGCTCGAGTGGGAAGCGCGTTTTCTTCCATGGAAGCGAGCATTTGCGTGCCCAAAACCACCGGTTTTTTGGCACGATGAGCAGCGCGAATGATGCGTTTTTGCACCACCGGCACCTCGGCCATTGCGGTTTCAAGCGCCAAATCACCACGCGCCACCATCACGGCATCGGCCACCGTAACAATTTCGTTGATGTGATCAACTCCTTTTTGTAATTCAATCTTGGCAATAATTTTTACCGTTTTTTGTTGCTCCTCGGTCATCAATGCTCGAAGTTGGCGAATATCATTGGCCGTGCGCACAAACGACATGGCCACCATATCCACCTGATGCGCCAAACCAAAAACCAAATCTTGTTTGTCTTTTTCACTGATAGCCAGTACTTCAGTCAATTCACTATCCGGAAAATTAAGACCCTTGTGTGAATGCACCACACCATCGTGTGCTACTACACCCACAATACGAGAATTAACAATTTCTTTTATTTGTAGTTGGATATGGCCATCGTCAATCAAAATACGATCTCCAGCTCGAAGATTTTTTTCTAATCCAGGATACGTAAGCGGTAAATCAACCCCTGCATATTCGGTAAGCGCTGTGTTCAACACAACCTCTTGCCCTGCTTTTATAGCCACACCCATTTCCGGTAATACACCTACACGAATTTTTGGCCCCTGTAAATCTTGCATAATCAAAACCTGATTCTCGGTGGCGCTACTGGCTCTGCGCAATTCAGCAATCAAACTCTCGTGCTCGGTGTAATCACCGTGCGAAAAATTTAACCGCGCAATATTCATCCCTGCGGCAATCATAGCAGCAATAGTGCTTTTTATTTCGACACACGCCGGACCAATCGTGGCCACAATTTTTGTTTTTCTGGTCATAATTATTTAAGGAGCGCTCTCACCTCCGCCTCTTGAGCTGGATCAAGCGACAGCAATTTTATAATTTGTGATAACGATTCAGAAGAAACTTCTGTTTGGTTTATTTTTTTGGCATTCAAGACACCCTCCACGGAACGAGAAATTTTTCCCAACAACGGTGGTAAATATATCAACGCCAAAAAACTCATAGCAACAATAAAGATAGTACGCACCCAGGCCAACAAAGACATCAAAAATACCTTGCGATTCAAACGCCGATTCTGTTCATAAATAATCTGTGACCATTTAAGGTTGCGTTCCAAAAGATCCTCCACGCTCAACGGTTTTTTGGCCACAGGAACTGCTACCGAAGCTGGCGGAACTGGTGGTGCTGATTGTTGCTCTACATCTTCCATACACATTACTTAAACCACTGTTTTACGATTTAATTTTTTTAATTCTTTTTCAAATGTCTTCACGTCTTTAAAATCACGGTAGACGCTGGCGAATCGAATATAGGCCACCTTATCAAAACTGCGCAAATGTTTCATAACCATTTCACCCACTTCCTGGCTGGCAATTTCTCGCTGTTTCTTTTTTTGAATATCACGCTCAATGGCGTGGATCAAACGATGAAAGTCGTCCTGTGTATATGGGCGTTTAGTAAGGGATCGCTTTACCCCGTGTTCCACCTTATCACGCATATAGCTTTCACGTGTACCATCGGCCTTTACAACAATCAAATCCAAAATTTCTACTTCCTCTACCGTAGAAAAACGATAGTGACATTTATCGCATTCCCGTCGACGCCGAATAGCCAAACCCCCAACTGCTGCACGCGTATCAATCACACTAATGTCTGGATGATTACAGATGGGGCAGCGCATAACAATATATTATTGGTCTATTCCCATTTTGCGGCGAATAAAGGCAGGGATTTCAAGTTCTTCATCGGTTATTGGTGGAGCGGCTTTTTGTTGCTCTGGCATTGGAGAAAATGAAGACGGTGTCGAAGATGTTGAAGGCGAAACTGGCACATCGCGTTGAGTAAATTGTTTAAATTTCTTCTCTTCGTCTTTTTCTTCTCGCTCCCGGCGACGCATAAACGAACTTGGTACTGCATATTTATTTGCACCCGCGACAGCAGACTGCGCACTCGCATCGTCTTCATCGCGCATGGCGCTAGGTCGACGATCGTCAAAACCAGTAGCAATAGCCGTAATACGTACGCTTCCTTGGAGACTCTCGTCAATAATGGCACCGAAAATAACTTTAGCATCATCAGCAGCAGAACTTGTAATAAGTTTAGCCGCTTCGTTTACCTCGTCCATAGTCAAATCAGGGCCACCAGCAATGGTGAACAAAATACCATGCGCACCGTCAATTGATAATTCCAGTAACGGGCTAGCCACCGCAGCTTTTGCTGCGTCAATCGCTTTGTTTTCTCCAGTACCAGTACCAATACCCATCAATGCTGAACCGGTATCACGCATAATGGTTTTAATATCAGCAAAGTCAACATTGATAATACCTGGAATGGTAATGAGCTCGGAAATTCCTTGCACACCTTGACGAAGCACATCGTCTACAATACGAAACGCATCCAGCATGGAAGTTTTACGATCAATAATCTGGAGCACGCGATCGTTTGGAATGGTGATGATTGTATCCACATTGCGCGCCAATCGCTCCCAAGATTTTTCAGCAATTTCTCGGCGTTGTGGCCCTTCAAACGCAAATGGCTTGGTGACCACCGCTACGGTAAGCGCCCCCAATTCTCGTGCAATCTCTGCTACCACCGGACTCGCACCCGATCCAGTACCACCTCCCAAACCACAGGTAATAAACACCATGTCGGCATCTTTGAGCAACTCTCTGATTTCATTTTGCGATTCTTCGGCAGCCCGTGCGCCAACTTCAGAATCCATCCCGGCGCCAAGTCCACGTGTGATTGTTTTACCTATATGTAATTTTGATGGTGCATTATTATAATGAAGCGCTTGTACATCAGTGTTCATAGCCACAAAATCAATCCCACGAATTTTGTGTTCTACCATCCGATTTACGGCTGAACCGCCAGACCCACCGACACCAACTACTTTAATTTTGGCAAACGTTTCAATTTCTGGTTTCACTTGGGGCATACACAAAGTAAGTCAGGATACAAGATGAGTAATTTTAGTGTTCAACACCCTCGGAAACAACAACGAGCGAAGGATGTTCACTCGTTATTGTATCAATGGATTGTAGAAGCGTCAAGAAAACTTTTTTGTCTAGCGGCTAGGGCATAATCAAGCGCATCCATTCACGCATTTTTCCGCCCCACCTATTGGTAGATCGGGTTTCTTTACGCTCACCAGCGCTATACCCTTCTCCATGCGCCTCACTTCCCCACCGCACCAACCCAACAGCCGTAGCGAAACCAAGGTCGTTAATTTTATCACTCACACTAGCCATATTAATAGGGTATCCAATCATTGAGGGTAGACGCAAAACTTTTTTGGCCACATCAGGAATTCCAGACAGCTTAGCACCACCACCTGTAAATACTACGCCAGCTGGTAGTAACCCGCTTTTTTGCACTCGCTTTAATTCTTGGTCAACTTTATATAAAATTTCTTCCACGCGTGCGCCAATAATTTCACTGACATCACGACGTTTTACAATTTCTTTGGTAGCGCTCCCCAACTCGGTTAAGTCAATAAGATCACGCTTGGAAACACTATCAGTCAGACAGTCACCAAATTCCAATTTAACTCGTTCGGCAATGTCAATTGAAGTACGCAACCCGATAGCAATATCATTAGTAATATGCTCAGAACCAATTGGCAGCACTGCAACAGTGATAACCTGCCCCTCTTCAAACACCACTACACTAGTGGTTGATCCACCAATATTGACTACTGCCACTCCAAGTTCTTTTTGTTTGTTAGTGATAACCGCCTCTGCAGTGGCCAAAACCGAAAAAACTAGCCCATCAATTTCTAACCCTGCGCGATATACAGATTTGGTAATATTTTTAATTTGAGAAGAAGAACCGAGTACCATTTGGGCATCCAGTTCCAAACGAACCCCGGTCATACCTACTGGATTCTTTATTCCACCCTGTCCATCAACGCTATAATGACGCGGCAAAACGTGAAGCACTTCATAATTGAGCGGTGTAGCAATAGAGCGGGCAGCGTCGGTGGCACGTTCCACATCGGCCTCCGAAATCTCTTCATCAGCTTTAGAAACTGCTACTACGCCCTTAGTTTGTTGAGTGATAATATTAGTGTCGGAGATACCTAAAAATACCGACTGCACAGGAGCACCCACAATCCGTTCAGCCTGTTCCAAACAAGCCGAAATAGATGAGACCACATCTTCGATACTGTTGATAACGCCACGATGAACACCTTCGGACGGGGATTCAGCCGCACCCAAAATTTGCACATCCATAGTTCCACCATCGCGCTCTACCAACTGTCCAACTGCGAGACGTACCGCAGTTGATCCAATATCAAGTCCGGCAATAAGATAATTTTGTTTCCGTTTCATACGTGTCTAGTATACTCTATTTTAAAAAAATAATACAGTGTTGCCAGAGGATAATTACAGCAACCGTTGCTGCACCGAGAGCAGCCACCAATACCGCTCCAGCCATAAGGTCTTTTACAATAGATACATGCTGGTGTAAACGAGGATGAACGATATCTATAAGATACTCAATTGCCGTATTTACCAGTTCAAGCCCAATAACTAACACAATAAGTATAATTACCACCCCCACCTCACCTGCCGAGAAATGAAATACATGGGCGGCTACCATAATTGCCAGGGCAAAAAGAAAGTGCCAGCGCATGTTATATTCTGTCTTTAGGGCAAACCATACCCCTCGAACCGCATGCCGCACACTGAAAAATAAACGCTTGAGCATACCTAAGACTTAAAAACATCGCCAACAATCCGCTCCTGAAGAGCAAACATTACAGCCGCTTCTTTCTTTTTTTTATGATCGTGACCGGTGATGTGAAGCAGTCCATGCGCCAACATACGCACTGTTTCTTCTTCGGAAGAAACTCCAAAACGTTTGGCCTGATCCACAATATAGGCATAACATAAATACACCTGACCTAGTAGAGCGCCAGGGATAGTAGCATCTTCTTGCCAAGCAAAAGAAAGTACGTCGGTTGGTCGGTTGATTCCACGATAACTACGATTGAGCTGCCGCATAGTTACCCGGTCCACTGCCACCACTTCAACTACGCCTCGCACCCGAGCTTCATGTTTAGCGCTTTTTTCAGCTGTTTTCTGCAAAAGCTGATTAAAATTTTTCGGCATATCAGCGGACAAAATAACATCCGAACGAATGAGTGGCATACGATTAACGAGAAGATGTGGAAACAAACGTTGAAGTTGAAATAGCGAGAGGAGAAGTCGAAGTTGTAGTAGTAACAAGACTAGACTCACTTAAAGTTGTAGAATCAGCCAAAGCAGGAGGAAGTGGGATTTCCACAGTATTCCCAGCCAAACGAAAACTACGCGCCATCATAGTAATAATATTCGGGAAATTAGCCACTGTGTTTTGAGTAGTGTGATAAATAAACAAATATACCCGCTTACTATCAGTGAAATAATATACCAGCTTATCTTTACGACGCACGCCTCGCTCTTTGAAGACACTATAAAATGATTCTAACTGGTCAAAACGTTGTCCTGCCGCACTACGCGCAAACCACCCTTCAAACGTCTCCCCTGGTAACAAATCAAATACCGAAGATTCAATATATTCACCGGTGATAGTACTAAACAACACGCTCTGAAAATTTTGATCAACATTGCCGAGCGCCCACGTGGCCGGATAGTAGACACGATAGTCATACACCGGATTAACAAAATCTGCGACCTGACCAGCGTCAATCAGTTTCTGAGGGGCTATTCCAGATGGATTGTACAAATAATACACCTCATGGCTATCTGAATACGAATCACCATCAGTGTCTGGGACTCCAGGATCCGTCTTAAATATTTCTTCTTCGCTATCAGTCAGGCCGTCTTTGTCCAAATCTGGCCCCATTGCCAATAATTCCGAAGGAAAATCAATAGATGAGTCTGATTTTGGTGTTGACGACGGAGGTGTAGGCGTTGATTCGGGAATCACTGGAACTACTGGCGCTACAGAAACAGGATCAGGTGTCGAAACCACCGGCCCTGGTTGAACCTGGCTCAACAATTTATTTTGCTGCTCTTGTTTATATTGAGCAGTGTAATACCACGCACCGCCAATAGCACATACAACAAAAATCCCTGCCGCACTTACTACTACAAACCGTTTATTCGAAAGCAAATGAGCAGGATGAAGCGACTCTCCAGCTCCCGCCGTAGTCGCCTTATGAAACATGGCCCGCTCGCGAGTGGTGAGTGGGCTGGCACTGTCAATCTTTACTTCTTTAACGGTTTTTTTAAACTGAATAATCGGATTTGCTCCGCCATAAAAATCAGTAGGAATTGTTTCCACAGCAATATCTGAGACTTCTTCCTCTTGTTGTTTTTTTTCACTCCCAAACATACGTTACTTTTTCACCGTATTTGCAGCAGTAGCCGCTGAAACCGTCGAAGTGGATAATTTTCCAGCCCCGAGTGGGTTATACCCATTTTTTACCTCCACCCCATCCAGGAACCCGTCACTATCGCTGTCTGGATTCAAAGGATCGGTTTTCCATTTTTTTACTTCATCACCATCGGTTAAACCATCAGAATCAGTATCTTTAATAAACGGATTCGTTTTGTACAAAATCACTTCTTCACCATCGGTTAAACCATCACCATCCGTATCTGGATTGTTCGGATTGGTGCCCACCACTGTTTTTTCACGGACATCATCAAGACCATCATGATCAGTGTCGATTGGCTGGCCAAATAAAACTTTTTCCGCATTAATTTCGGTGCCAAGCTGTGCTGTGGTGGTAGTAGGAACTACTGGCACCGTAGGCTGAACTGGAGTTTGTGCTGTGGCTGGAACAACTACCGGTTGTGAAGAAACAGGTGTTGTTTTTTTGGTTGTAGTAGCAGTCTTCGTAGCACTCGTTTGTCCAGGTGAAATATAATAATTAGCATATAGCCACCAACCACCATAACCCAAACTACCCAAAACCAAAAGGAGTAACAGACCAACAATAATTTTTCCCAACACCGGCTCTTTCATAGAGTACATTGTCCCCGAAGCGGCCAATGGTGGTGGCAAAATCGGCTCCGCACTGGCATCGTATACTGGTGAGGGAGAAGTAGCTTCTTTGCGACGAAGTTTTCCAGCGGCAATCGCATCCGGGCTAGGTGGCGCAGATTCTTCGCCCACAGCACCTGCTGGAGCGGCTCCTGATTCAATACCTGCAAACATATCGTCTGGCGCGATGGGCAAATTTGGTGGAGCTCCTGCGTCTTTACTTATTTGATCGTCAAACATAGGGACAAAATTATTTTTTAGTATCTGGTTTTAATGGATCTCGTCGCAAACGCACTTCCAAACCGTCTTTCATACCATCCCCGTCCGTATCTGCATTTTTAGGATCAGTTTTGTAAAAATTTATTTCATCACTGTCGGTTAGCCCATCCCCGTCCGAATCAATGGAGTGTGGATCAAGCCCCATCGCCGCTTCGGTTTTGTCGTCGATCCCATCGCCATCGGCATCAATTTTGTAACGCGCTTCCAATGCCGCCGCCCGTTTTTTGGCAGCCACCACTACAGCGCTTGGTACAAACTTTTTCCACGCCCACGCTGAACCACCAATGACGATAGTGATTGTGACGAATAGTAATATTGTACGACGAAATGACATAGGAAGCAAGAATTAATTTTGAATGGGAGTGGTGACGTCGGTAGAGATAACGTTGATGTCTTGGATCATGGAGGTGGTTACCGGAATAATGCTGCCATTTGAAATACCTTCACACTTAAGATCAAACACATGCCAATATTGAGCTCCGGGATTTCTTGAGCCACCAGCTTGATCAAGATAGTATGTTTTGGTAGGAAGAGAAAATTTTTGCGGAGAAGTAGCACCTGATACAGTCTCCGGCAAATACACTTCCACCTTTAAATGAGATTGATTGCGATAATTTACAATTCCGTCATTAAGTTGAGGGGTTCTCACATAAAATTGATACGGACAGATATCAGAAGGAACTGCCGGATTACCAATTAACGTCCTGTCTTTTAGCGTTATTGTGTACGAACTGATATTGAGTTGATTAGGGGTAATGACAAAACCATTATCTGTAACCCCTGTATTCCAAGAACCGGCCACTCCCGCAATCTTTCTTTGATTAGCAGCGCCCCCCTCCAAAAGTTCAGAGACATTTGAAAGATCGTTCTGAGCGCGAAACCCGTCTACCAACGCCCCCGGGTCATTTACCCACGTGGTAACCACCCGTATTGTATTTGGTTGTGAATCTTTAGGAATAACCGGTGATAATACCAAGTCATACTGCCATGGAGTGCTGTTGGCGGAAATAGTTACCGGGAATGAATGATTGTAATCATTATTAAATAAGAGGTAGTAACGTGCTTCTCGAGGGTTTACAGTAGCAGAGCAGGAAGGATCAGGATTAATACGTGCAATACTATCAGCTGTCGAAGAAAAATTTTGCCCAGTAGTATTGCTCCCCGTATAAAGCGTATAATCAAAAGCAGCACCTGGAGCAAGAATTGATGGGTCACTAAGACCATGATACAAATTACTGTAGGCAACAGTAGTAATATATTGCTGATCAGCAGAAGATCTAAAATGAAGGGCAACTCCGTTAAATCCTCTTTTATCAACTCCACTAGGTAGCTGAATATTTTTGACACCCAAAGGATCACTACTTATTGGTTCTGCGGCATTCACAATGTATCCCCTCACCTCTACCCCGTTTTCTTGATCAACACCACACGAAACACAGGCGTCCACAAAAGCACGACAATTATTGGTACATAACTTATCTCCTTTTCTAGTCATACCAGCTGTGGCGACCAACTCATTGGATAAATTATCAAAAATAGTGCGATTGGTATTCCAGAAATTATACCATCCCAAACTCACCTGATGATTTGGTGTTTGGCTGCAAGTACGAATTTGGTAACCATTGTGCGGAACCAAAAGAGAAGAGAACGTTTCTTCTGCACTGGAATGAGCGGCATACATTGTCCCATCACTACCAATATCACACACCTC
>CAYTMT010000028.1:0-4977 GCA_964439095.1 uncultured Gammaproteobacteria bacterium
CGGCTCCGCCATTTTCTTGCATCCGGTCGAGCATCGCCTCGCCGGTACTCTGGTTGGCAAACGGCAGACTGTCCTTGATAACCGTCTTGCCCTCCTGCTTGGTAGGGTAGGAGAAATATCCTCCCAACCTGAACGCTTTTGGAGCTTCTTCGAAGGTCTCCATTCCGACCGCAGGAGCTTCATCTCCCCACCAGAAGTCGGAGAAGAGTGCGGCCAGGTAGCACAAGAACCATTTCGCCCGGTGAAACATGGAGGTAAGCCTCGGGATGGAGTGGAGCAAACCCTCTAGAAATTGGCAATTACGCCTCAATCTGAGGTATTCTTTATAATACATTTTTAATCTTTTGTCAAGGCTGGGAGGACAGAACTAAATGATGTGGATAAAAACAAGTTAAGAGCGCTTGACATCTTTTGTTTATAGGATAAAATGAGTAGCGGGTTAGCACTCTTTAATTGAGAGTGATAAACAACAGGTCGTTTACTTTATTTATTCTTAATTCATCGTGCTCTATGCAGATCAAACCGCTTGGCGACCACGTGTTGGTGCGTCCCAAAAAGGAGGAAGAAGTGACGTCTTTTGGCCTGGTTCTCCCCGAAACGGTGGAAAAAGAAAAAAAGGCTGAGGGCGAAGTGGTAGCAATTGGTCCGGGAAAATTATTGGAATCCGGCGAGCGTTCCAGAATGGAAGTAAAAGTTGGTGATTATATTATTTTCAAATCATGGGGAGGGGACAAAGTAGAAATTGGAAAAGAGGAATATAAAATTCTTTCCGAGCAAGATATTTTGGCAGTAGTAGAAAAGTAATTCTTAATCTTTATCTTCACTATGGCAAAACAAATCTTATACAGCGACGAAGCTCGTCGTGCCTTGGTGCGCGGAGTAAACACCTTGGCCAATGTGGTCAAAGTAACACTTGGTCCTAAAGGACGCAATGTGGTTTTGGATAAAGGCTACGGTTCACCCACCATTACCAAAGATGGAGTGAGTGTTGCTAAAGAAGTGGAAGTGGAAGATAAGTTTGAAAACGCTGGTGTGGAATTAGTAAAAGAAGTGGCCAGCAAAACCAATGATGACGTGGGTGATGGCACTACCACCGCCACCGTGTTGGCTCAAGCGATTGTGGCTGAAGGTCTAAAAAATGTTACAGCCGGTGCTAATCCGGTTGCGTTGAAGCGCGGTATCGACAAATGTGTAGAAGCGGTAGTTGCTGAATTAAAAAATAAAATTGCTAAACCAGTAGAACAGAATGAAATTGCCGATGTGGCCGCTATCTCGGCCAATGATAAAGAAATTGGTCGACAAATTGCCGAAGCCATGAAGGCAGTAGGAAAAGACGGAGTGATTACCGTTGAGGAATCGCAGTCATTTGGCATGGAGATTGAAACAGTACAGGGTATGCGGTTTGACAAAGGATATATATCGCCCTACATGGTAACCAATTCCGAGCGCATGGAATCAGAGTATAGTGATCCATTTATTTTGATCACGGATAAAAAAATATCTTCGGTTCACGATGTGCTTCCACTGCTTGAAAAAATTGCACAGTCTGGTAAGAAGGATATTGTGATTATTGCTGAAGATGTTGACGGTGAAGCACTCACTACTTTTGTGCTTAACAAATTACGCGGTACGTTCAATGTTTTAGCCGTGAAGGCTCCGGGTTTTGGTGATCGTCGTAAAGAAATGTTGCAAGATATTGCCGCACTCACTGGTGGTAAAGTGATTACCGATGATTTGGGCTTGAAGTTGGATAAAGCGGAATTGGAAGATTTGGGTCGGGCGCATAAAGTGATTGCCACCAAAGAGAACACCACCATTGTGGAAGGCAGAGGCGATAAACAGGTCATCGCCGATCGTGTTTCGCAGATCAAGAAAATGATTGAACAAACTGACAGCGATTTCGATCGTGAAAAACTTCAGGAACGATTGGCTAAGTTGGCCGGTGGTGTAGCTATTATTCGTGTTGGTGCGGCCACTGAAACTGAAATGAAAGAAGTGAAACATCGCATCGAAGATGCGGTGGGTGCTACCAAAGCAGCGGTGGAAGAGGGTGTTGTGCCAGGTGGTGGAGTGGCTCTTATTCGTGCCAGCAAAGCACTTGATACCCTTAAGTTGGAAGGTGAAGAGGCGGTGGCTATCAACATGGTGCGTCGCGCTCTTGAAGAACCGCTTCGTCAAATTGCCATTAATGCTGGAGTGGATGGTGCGGTAGTGGTGGAAGAAGTAAAAAAGAGCTTGGGAAATATGGGGTACAACGCCCTCACCGGTGTGTATGAAGACATGATGAAGGCTGGTGTGCTTGATCCGGCCAAAGTTACCCGGAGTGCGCTCCAAAATGCCGCTTCAATCGCTGGTATGTTCCTTACCACCGAAGCAGTCATTACTGATATTCCTAAAAAAGAAGAACCGGCGAGTCCGGGTGGAATGGGTGGTGGTATGGGAGGTGGAATGGGTGGCATGTATTAAATTTAGAAATAAAAATAAAATTACTAACCCTCGCACTTCTGCGGGGGTTTGTAATTTTTGTAGTTGTGCGGTACTATAGATGCGTATGGAGCATTTTTTTGCCTCACTTTTTTTAGGGTTTCCGCATGATATGGCGGTCGTGGCTATGGGCGCTTTTCCCATGGCCGGTTTACAAATTGCCTTATCGGTCGCCATTTTATCGTATAAAATGAACCCGCTGGTCGCAGTTTTTTTGGCTGTACTTGGTAGTATGATTGTGCCAACGTTGGTCTTGATGTTTGCCGATCGGTTTCATGCTTGGGTGCAAACTCATTCTGGATTTTTTGCTAAAAAATGGATTAAAGAAGTGGACAAAGCTCAGCACGTATTTGTGGGGAAATATGAGAAGTATGGAATTATTGGACTCATGGTGTTTGTGGCCTTGCCTCTGCCGGGCACTGGGGCGTGGGCCGGGTCGCTCATTGCTTTTGTGTTTGGTTTTCCGGCGCGTCATGCTTGGCTCGCCATTTTTTTAGGTATGTTTTTTTCTGGACTTCTTACCTTGCTCCCTATTTATGGGGCCGGTCATTGGCTGCAATAATATGATTGACCGACTGATCCGTCTGCGCGAGCAAATTGATGCTGCTACTAAATTACTGAAACTATCTGAACTGACGGCAAAAATGCTACAGTTGGAAGGGGTAATGAATGCCCCTGACTTTTGGCAGGACACGGCGCGGGCAAAAAATATTGGTCAAGATTATCAAGATATTAAACGCGAAGTAGACAAATGGCATAGTTTTATCAAACGGGTGGACGATTTGTTGGAAATGGCCAAGTTGGAAGACTTGGAAATGAGCGAGGAAATTACCAAACAAGCCGTGCAGTTAGAAAAAGAATTTGTCGATTACGAATTTGTTCTACTCTTAAACGGACCATACGATACCAAAAATGCCATTGTGGCGATTCACTCTGGCAGTGGTGGCACCGAAGCTCAAGACTGGGCGGCTATGTTGGCGCGTATGGTGATGCGTTTTGCGGAACAACAAGGTTGGCAGGTGGAAGTGTTGGACGAATCACGCGGTGCAGAAGCCGGGCTCAAGTCCGTAATGTTTTTGGTGCGCGGTCGGTATAGTTTTGGGTATTTGAAGTCGGAACATGGTGTGCATCGATTAGTGCGCATCTCACCATTTGATGCCGAAAAAATGCGCCACACTTCGTTTGCGCTTATTGAAGTGTTGCCCGAAATGGATAATGACGTTTCGGTTACCATCGACCCCAAAGATTTGCGCATCGACACTTTTATGAGTGGTGGTAAGGGCGGGCAAAGCGTCAACACCACTTATTCGGCAGTGCGCATTGTTCATCTGCCAACGGGAATTACGGTAAGTTGTCAAAATGAACGTTCACAACAACAGAATAAAGAAACCGCCATGCATGTTTTGCGTTCCAAACTTTATCGTTTAGAGGAAGAGCGCTTGGCCAAAGAGCGTAATGATTTGCGGGGAGAATACAAAAGTGCGGAGTGGGGGAACCAAATTAGGTCATATGTGCTCCATCCCTATCATTTGGTCAAAGATCACCGTACTGATTTTGAGTCAACTAACCCTGAGGGTGTCTTAGAGGGTGATATTTTACCGCTTTCCGAAGCTTACTTGCGTTGGATAAAAATGTAACCACTGTCATTCCCGCGCAGGCGGGAATCTGTAGCGCTCAACACATGATCACCACCACAATAATTTCTCGCGTCATTGGCGCAATATGGGTTGGCTTACTAGCACTCGCTGGTCCGAATTTTTTTGGTCATTTTTTCTTACCACTTTCTTCAGTGGAAGTTTCGTCGCCAGAGGCTAGAATAGAAAAAGTTAAGTTAGTGGCCACTACCACCAAAGGAGTGTATCTCACGGCCTATGCTGCCGAAAGCGATAAAAAGCGCGCCGAAATTATTGATTTGATTAATAAAACCGAACTCAACGCCGTGGTCATCGATATCAAAGATTATTCCGGCTTTGTATTGTATGATAGCCAGGTGCCGCAAGTAAAATTATTGCATAGTAAAAAAATAATCTTGGCGCACCTTGCTGATATTATTCGCGAATTTCATGACGCGCATATCTATGTGATTGCTCGACAAACTGTGATGCAAGACCCGGTCTTGGCCGAAAATAAATCGGAGTGGGCAATACATACTAACGCAGGTACAGTGTGGCGTGATCAAAAAGGCCTTGCCTGGGTTGACCCTACGCATCATGAAGTGTGGAAATATAACATAGACATTGCTAAAGAGGCTGCTGGTTTGGGGTTTGATGAAATCAATTTTGACTATGTGCGGTTTCCATCAGATGGTGATTTGCGCACGGTGGTATACGCGGTAACGGGCACGCCAAAGTACGCGGTGATGTCGCAATTTTTTGCCTTTGTATCTGACCAGATGAGAGATGTACCAGTACTTACTTCGTTTGATCTGTTTGGATTTGTGATGGAGCGAACGGGCGAAGATGATTTGGGAATTGGTCAGCGTTTGGAGGATAC
>CAYTMT010000028.1:4987-10106 GCA_964439095.1 uncultured Gammaproteobacteria bacterium
ATCGAGCTGACTTTATTTGTCCAATGATGTATCCTTCTCATTATCCCGCCGGTCATTTGGGGCTGGCTAATCCAGCAGCGTTCCCGGACAAGGTGTTGGAATATGGTATGGCTGCTGGTGCGCCACGGTTTGTAGGAAAGCGGGCCATGGTTCGGCCTTGGATTCAAGCTTTTAATTTGGGAGCAGTATATGATGCCGAAAAAATTCGGGCGCAAATTGATGCGGTAGATCGCTACACCACCGGCGGTTGGTTGCTTTGGAATGCGTCCGCCAGGTATTCTGCCGCGGGGTTAAAGTAATATTAAATTATCAAGGAAAGCTTCGAAACCTATTTGGTAGGTTTCGAAGTAAATTTCCTTGCGAAAGGAAATTCACATGTACGACCTGTTTAACAAAGATACGCTCCAAAATCTAGCCCACACCTACGGCCTGGCGCCGAGCAAACGGTATGGGCAGAATTATTTATTGAACTCGGAGGCAATAGAGGCCATGATTATGGCTGGAGAATTATCTGCTACAGATACGGTAGTCGAAATTGGTCCTGGGTTTGGTGTGCTCACCACCGCGCTCGCGCCGCTGGTTAAAAAAGTGGCGGCTTTTGAAATTGAAAAAAAACTACAACCTTACTGGCAGTCACTCGCCAAACAATTCCCTAATTTGGAAATAACTTGGGGCAATGCCCTGCGTTTGTTTAGTGCCGAAGCAGTGGCCGATGGTGGTGAATACAAGGTAATTGCCAACGTTCCATACCAAATCACCTCACCCCTCATCCAAATGTTTTTAGAGTCTCGACCCACTCCAAAAACAATCGTATGTATGGTGCAAAAAGAAGTGGCCGAACGGTTGGCAGCAGCTCCGGGGCAGATGTCGGTGTTGGGTGTCATCACTCAATATTACGCCGTTCCACAAATTGTAGCTGTAGTGCGGCGACAATCGTTTTGGCCAGAACCAAAAGTGGATTCCGCTATTATCAAACTCACTCCACGTCCTGCGCGTTGTAAAACCGAAGCAGATCGGGAATGGTTGTTTCGTGTAGTCAAAGCTGGATTCTCTAGTCCGCGCAAATTATTGGTCAAAAATCTTGCCGCCTTTTTTGGTAAAGAAAAACGCGCTACTATCGAACAAAAACTTCTCGAACTTGGGTTCACCGCCACCGTACGTGCCGGGGAATTGGGGGTGGAGGCGTGGATGGAAATAATGAATACTTTGCGCTAACGTTATCCA
Source organism: uncultured Gammaproteobacteria bacterium (assembly GCA_964439095.1). Lineage (GTDB taxonomy): Bacteria > Patescibacteriota > Patescibacteriia > Magasanikbacterales > GWA2-37-8 > CAYTMT01. The sequence continues at coordinate 6,212 of CAYTMT010000028.1, forward strand.
CTTATCCTGCCCCCCACTTTGTGCTATACTAATGTATAGTATTAATCTTGCGCGTTATGCCCGACAATCCATTGTTTCAGGGCTTACAACGAGAGCAAAAGATCGGCTTGATTCTTTTGGCTTTTTTTACGTTTTTTGCGATTGGCCTTGGGTTTATGCAAGTGCGCAATACGCTCTATTCCAAATTTTCGCTCACCAACAGTGTGCCGTCATCAGTAAAAGAAGAAATAAACTCACCAGAAGCATTAAGCTATCGCGACACCGACTTTGACGGGCTGAATGACTACGACGAAACATATGTGTATCACACCAGTCGCTATTTGGCCGACACCGACTCGGACGGAGTGGACGACAAAACCGAAATAATGCGCGGCACCGACCCCAACTGTGATCCCAAAAAAGCGTGCACTGGAGAATCAGCCAACGTTTCCAATGTTTCAGTTACTGGCACCATCACCAATGCGTTTGATCCTGCTTCTATCGGCACATTTAGCCCAGGAGGAGTAACCGGCGGGGCAGGAATTTTGCCCTTGAATGGCGCTCCTCCAGATGCGGCCCAATTGCGACAGTTATTGCTCAAATCCGGTATGGACAAAAAAATGTTAGACCAAATTAGTGATGCTGATTTACTCAAAGTTGCTGGTCAAACCAGCCAGGAAATTACTAGTTCTAGTTCGGTAAAAATACCGGCTCCAACTCCTGCACCAACTGCGTCGGGGGCAACAGTAACTGCGGCTGATCTACAAAGTCCGGCTCGTATTCGAGAGTTGTTGATTCAGGGTGGAATGGACCAAGCCAAAGCGAATCAAATTTCGGATGCTGATTTACTCCAGGCAGCCAAGCAAATCTTGGCGGCCCAGCAATCAACAGGTCAATAGCATTTTATGATGGAACGATTTAAGAAAATTTGGGGTGTAGGACTGGTGGTTGTGGTTTTGTTTGGGGTTTTTTTAGGAAGTTTTCCTACAGCTAACGCTCAGCTTGCAGCGCCATCACTAATTCATGCGGGTAGTTTTGATGAGTCAGCTGCTGCTCAGATTCAAGGTTGGTCTCTTACTCCACCGCTTCCATTTCCGGTTGATAACTCGCCTGAGTTACTCTTTGTACAGAATCAAATTGAAGCAATTAAGGCAAATAGAGATGCTGCAAAAGCCGCCCAAGAAGCAGCAAAGCATTCTTGGCAGAGTGGCCTAGCTTTATCTGCTATGAATATTGTGCAAACCTTTCTTCAGCGCGTTACTTTTGATACCGCCGTCTGGTTGTCTTCAGGTGGAAAGGGTCAGGGAAAAATGTGGTTTGGAAGTAATTGGAAAAGTTACCTTCAAACAGCCACTGAGGATGCGCTTTTTAGTGGGTTAGATCAGTTTTCTGAAGAAACGGGAATAAATATTTGTAAACCCCCAGATTTACAAATTGATTTAGCAATCCGTCTTGGTTTGAAACAAAAATTCCAACCAGGCAAACCGAGTTGTAATTTTAATACATTTGTTCAAAACTGGAAGCAGTTTGGTCTTGATACCCAGAGTAAATTTGTAGCAGGGGCCAAAAAAGGTGCACTTAAAAATATAAGCGACGCGTTTCAGCCAGATCAGAGTGATTTGGGGGTGTACTTAGATGCGTCAGTGAAAATTAGCGATCAAGCAATTCAAAAAAGAGAAGCTGCTACTAAAGACCGTGAAGAAGGAAGAGGGTTAAGACCGGGCACATCGGCCAGTGATATTATAAGTGGAAATATCAGCACCCCAGTAGAGGCTGTGCGAGAAAATTTTTCTATGGCCCAGGTGCCTGAGAATGTAAAAAACGCAGCGACTGGTGCTTATACGGTAATTGACTCACCTGATATTGGAGAGAATATCGGTGTCTATGTTGGCTCAGTCTTTACCAATACTTTTCTCTCAAAAATGTTGAGTAACTTTTTTGCGGGAAAATTTTTGGGTGAATGTTTTGATAAAACAAAATGCGGTACTAATGGCAGCACCTCTTCGGCAGAAAGTTTTGATGGTAGTCCAAACGCTAACGGTCGTCGTGAGGCACAGCAGTTATATAACTACTTGCTCACGGTCAACGTGGTTGCTCCAATCAATTATGATTTAATTGCTGAAATGAGCAACTGCCCATCTTCTCCTGGAATCTGGAATTGCGTCATTGATAGTGACCTAGCACAAGTTGCTCGGTTGGGAAGCAGTATCAAAGAAGCCATGTCTATCCAGCAGGCCATCGACAAAGGATTGCTCCATGGCGACTGGTTGCTCATTCCTCCCTCCAACGCCATTAACACCGATCCGCAATGCTACCGCGATCACTATTGCTACTCCAACATCAAAAAATTGCGCTTAGCCCGTATTCTTCCACTTGGTTTTGAAATCGCGGCACAGCACAGTAATCCAGATCACCCGTGGCGGTTAAGCGAGGTGGTGGCGCATTTTAACGATCCCAAATTCCCCGAGCAATATCACCTTATCGACCCAAACTGGATTGTGAAACTGCCAGAAGTGCGTTGTGACGCGAGTGGGTTTGGTCAGCTGTTCCAAGGCGGTGGCGCTGGACGTATTGCCGAGTGTGTGGATTTGCAAAGTTGTGTGGCCTATGACAATCAGGGTAAATGTATTCAATTTGGCTACTGCACGCGTGAAAAAAATACTATGCGTTTTGCCAATGCTGATACCTGCGAAGCGCAATATGCGACTTGTCGTACCTTTAATGACGCCGCTGGCAATCAATCCAGTTATTTGCTCCGCACCCTGGACACCGAAAATTGTAATGCAGATACTGTTGGTTGTGCGGCATACAGTTTAACTCAAGACGCAAATGGAAAGTGGTTATCTGTAAAACCGGATAGTAGGTTGCCTTCACAGAATACCGGCATCCATTTTAATAATCGTGTTTCTACGGATTGCTCTGCTCGTTCTGCGGGGTGTTCGGCTTTTACTACGCTCCCCAGCGGCGGAGTTTCGTTGTCGCTTTTGCGTGCTCCCGACTATTTAGGCTGTTATGATGCCGACACCAGTGCTGCTGGAGTGCAATGGCCGACCAGCACTGCCGCGATCAACCGTTTGCAGGCCTCTCTCCGCCCTGAATGTGCTAACTATGCCGGTGTGTGTGCTCCGGAAGAAGAAAATTGTAATTGGTATCAACCGCTCGACACTAGCGCTAACCGTATTCCGGGGCGTTACAAACCACGTGAGATAACGGACGCTAACGAAATTGTGTGGAACGACGAGTGTGATGCGAAGTGTGATGGATATGCCGCCTATCGTGAAATGGAAACGCAATATTCTGCCGGTACGAGTACGGTGTATATTGTGCCTAAAGCAAGTGCCGCGTGTAGTGCGACAGAAAGCGGGTGTGCCAGTTTTACCAACCTCACCACCGCCGACGCCAATCGCACGGAATACTTTACAGATTTACGTGCCTGTGTGCCGCCCACCTCCACCGTGAAGAATTTTTCCACCTATGAAAGTTCTCTTGCGAGTGGTTTTCAATTGATTACCTACCAACTCGACACGGTGGTAACCGTTCCGTCCGCTGTTCCGGCTGGTACTGACTATGTTGTTGGTAGTCCACGATATTTTTACAAAACTGATGCTGAACTTTCAACACTGCTTGGTTTGTGCAACGCCGCCACCTATCGCAATGGCAACCCATTAACACCGCCAGACTGCCGTCAATTTAATGACAGCCAGGGAAACGTGTACTATCGCGTGCTGAGTCATGTGGTGCCAATGTCAACGGAGTGTACGCCATACCGGTTGGATAACACCGAAACGTATGTTGACGAAATTGGCAATCGCACCTGTTTCCAAAATGGTGATCTGCATGCCGATGGCTATTGCTACTACTATGGACTACCCGGCAACGCCGACACTTCGGCTGGCGCCAGTCGCACCTGTTCGGC
>CAYTMT010000029.1:0-9860 GCA_964439095.1 uncultured Gammaproteobacteria bacterium
GCTGATGTTTCAAAGATTGAATCAGCCAAGAAGAAAGAAGAGCCGGAAGCTGAAGAGGCAGGTGCTGAGGCTGGAAAAGAAGCTAAGGAGACCAAAGAAAGCAAATAAATTGTTTAAGTTACAAATCAACAACCAAACCCCGTCGCGAGTAACTCGGACGGGGTTTGTGGTATAATAGGGAAACTATGAAACGTGTTCGTTCAAAAAAGTTTTTACGTTATCTTGATCTGATGGGGCTGGTAGTGTTGGGGGTTGTTTTGTTGTGTTTAATTATTTGGCAGGTGGGTGGAGCGGTGGTGCGGCAACTTTCTTTATCGCTTCCGACAAAAATATCGACTACGACCGAACAGGTGGTTGATTTGAGAAGCGCCTTTAATGGAGAAGTGGTTTTAGACCAGGCAAGTATATATCCGCATGTGGCGGGAGCTATGATTGATAACTATCCAACACTTCGTGGTACTCAATTTGGTTTAGCGGCCGCTGGAGTGGTGTATGAAGCTCCGGTTGAAGGCGGAATCACTCGATTATTTGCCTTGTTTGCAAATAGTGCTGAGGCGTCTCGAGTCGGCCCTATTCGCAGTGCGCGTCCATATTTTATCGATTGGCTGCAAGAATATGGCGATGCTTTGTACCTCCACTCTGGAGGCTCTCCTGCTGCGTTGGAAGCAATTCAAAAGCGTGGTATTTTTGATGCCAACGAATTTGGGTGGGGCAGATTTTATTGGCGCGATGACGCAGTAGACGCACCACATAATTTATATACCAAAAGTGAGTTCTGGCAGGCTGTTTGGGATAAATACGGAAGCAGCCATGATCGTATTTGGGACGGGTGGAAGTTTGCCACCAGCGTGGAGTCGTTTGGGAGCTCTTCAACACAGTTCTTGACACCGCCGAAAGAAATTTCCATTCGGTATGCTTCAAATTATGTGGTGAACTGGCGTTATGTTTCGGACGGCGGAATATTTGAGCGGTATTTGGGAGATAAGCCGTGGCGTGACGGTGGAGATGGCGGATTGGTGACCGCTCGTAATGTTATTGTTCAATATGTAGATTCAACCACACTCGATAGTGTGGGCCGACAAGAAGTGTCTACTGTTGGCAGTGGTGACGCGCGAGTGTATTCTGTGTTTTCGCATGAAGCAGCGCGTTGGGAAAAGAAAAATACCACTGCTCGCACGCGATTCTTTGATGAAAATGGTGGAGAAATACAACTCCTTCCAGGAAAAACGTGGATTCAGATTGTTCCAAGCTCAGCTTTGGTAACAATTACTCGTTGATTATTTGCTCTAGAACTACTAGGCGATCTAACCCGCTAAGATCCTTAAACACTGTGCACGGTGCGGTGGGGAATATTTTTTTTGCTATATTGATGAGTTTGTTTTTTTGATCGGGGTCAATTTCCATGAGTATTACAAATGATTGGCCAGCAAGCGGACTGTGGTGTAGTTGGTTTAAAAGTTTTTGGTAGAGCGATAAGCCATCAGTCTTATCAGCCACGAGAGCGCGGTGTGGTTCGTGGTAAATGGAAGGTTCTTTAGCGCGTTGTTGTTTGGTGAGGTATGGAAGATTAGCGGTGATAATAGTAGTCACCATGAGAGGGTGGTGTTTTTTTAGTATTTTTAAAATTGGTTGGAGTAAATTACCAGACAAAAAATGAATGATAGTGGAGTGAATTCGATTATTTTTTTTGGCCACCCGTAGCGCTTGTTTTGAAATATCACTTGCGTATGTGTTTATTTTATTTGTCCAGCCAGGATTTTTATGGGTAAGTGTGTGGAGTACAGAAATGGGGATACAGCCACTGCCGGTGCCAATGTCGATAAGGAGGATATGAGTTTTGGAGATTGTTTGAGCAATATAAGCTATTGTTTTTTCCACCAACAGCTCAGTTTCTGGGCGAGGAATGAGTGTGTGTTTATTTACAAAAAAGCGTAGTCCCCAAAATTCTTTGTGGTTGAGCAGGTAGGCAATGGGCAAATTTTTTGAACGAAGTTTTACCAAATGCCAAAAGCGCCAGGCAGTAAAAAATGGTACATGGTGTTCGGGGTGGGACAAAACAAACACCCGATCACGGTGAAGGACGTGTGCCATTAACAGTTCCGCTTCAACGATGTCAATAGTGTTACCGGCGCGGGCTACAAGTTGTGGAAGTGGTTGTGGGGCGAGAAAATTCATAGACGGTTCCAGCGGGAATAAGATCAGTATTTTTTTCTTTCGTTGCCTCTTTTCTGGTCCAGCCATTTTTATAAAACCAGGCAGTCGGCATTGATTCTCCTGGGAATCTTTGTACAAAAAATACTTTATTTTTTTCGGTTAATTTTTCTTTCATCCATTCGTCTAGTTGTTTTTCTGTGGTAGGAATAAATTGCCAATTATAACGAGCGATTCGTTCGTCGAGGGATAGGTCATCTTTTTTGGTGTAGAGAGGGAGGATTGGAATTGTACCAGAGTAATAATATCCTAGAGTAAGCGCATCAGCAAATGGATCGACCATAATAGTGGTATTTTTTTCGGTTAGGGGAATTTTTTTAGCCAACATGTCAAATTGGGCAATTGGAGCAATGGTCATGGTAGTAGCACTGGCTGTGAAGAGAAGTGTGAGGATGACTGTGGTAATGGAGTTCCATGGTCGGGGAATTAAACATATGGCGTAGCTAATAACAAGGGCTAGACCTGGGAGAGCGGTTGCAGTAAAACGAGTAATAGGGTTACCCGTCAGGTTGGCTACCAGAGGAGGAATGATAGCTGCTCCTCCTATGAAAAGGAGTGTAATTTTTTTTGTTGGGTCAGCTTCTTTGATTAGTTGTTTTCCAAAAAAGGTGAGTAACCCCCATATAAGAAAAAATGCTACTGTAGAAATTATCTGGTTATTTCCAGCCCCCGTATCGCCTCCCAAAAAAAGACGTATTATGGTATTGGAAATATTCAAGGAGTTGCCAGTATTAGAAAAAAACCAACCATTTATAAAACCACGCTCCACTTTGCTGAGGAGTGAAGGCACTGCCCATACCAGCCATAAACTACAAGGAAGTATGAAAAATAAGCCAAGCAAGCGGTGAAGGTTTTTTGTTGGGTGGGGGAGTAGTTTATGCTGAAGAAAAACTATCCCTCCTTCAATGACGATTACAATAAGTGCAATAACATGAGTGTAAAGGAGGAGTGTTTGAGTGATTATAAAAAATGAAACCAGCGCTTTGTTTTTTTCTGCGGTAATAATTGTTCGATAAAAAAAATAGTAGGACAGTGTGGTAAGAAAAATAAGCAAACTGTACGCGCGATTTTCTGCACTCCAGTAGATATGGCTGTTCATGACCGCTAATAGCAACGCTGAGAGGAGTGCAGTTTTGTGGTTAAACATGCGGCGAGCTGTGAAGTAGAGAACGCCAATGGTGGACAGTCCAAAAAACATGGGAAGAAGACGAATTGTGTTTTCGGAGGTTGGGTTGCCGAGAAGCAATGAGTAGTAGCGGAGAATAAGAGTGTAGAGTGGTGGGTTGGTTTCGAAAGTAGCATAGCGAACAAAATCGTGCCAGGGAAGAGTGGCAAAATGGATACTGTATGTTTCATCAAACCAAAAACTGCCACGGGTATACAAAAACCACACACGAAAAATAAGTGCACCGACAAAAATACCAAGCAGCGGAAGGTGTGACTGGAACACTTTTTTATCCATAAAGCACTACGTTTACAAAGCGCGTTCGCGATAATCTACATCGCGGAGCGCAGTAATAATTGGTGCCAAGTCGCCATCCATAATTTTGCCGATGTTGTTCCAGCTTTCGTGGATGCGATGGTCGGTGATGCGATCTTGTGGAAAGTTGTACGTGCGGATTTTTTCACTGCGATCACCAGAACCAATTTGTGATTTGCGTTGGGCCGAAAGTTCTTGTTCACGTTTTTCTCGTTCTAGTGCAAACAAGCGAGCGCGAAGCACAGCCATTGCTTTTTCGCGGTTGGCAGTTTGTGAGCGTTCATCCTGGCATTGAACGACGGTGTTAGTGGGAATGTGGGTGATGCGCACGGCTGAGTAAGTAGTGTTAACGCTTTGTCCACCGTGGCCACCAGCACAAAAAGTATCTAGGCGTAGATCTTGGGGGTTGATTTTGATTTCGGTTTCTTCGATTTCCGGCAGAACAGCCACTGTTACCGTGGAAGTATGGATGCGGCCGGTTTTTTCGGTTTCGGGAACGCGCTGTACGCGGTGTACACCCATTTCATATTTGAGGTCTTTGTACACGTTACGGCCTTTTACCGAAAAAATTACTTCTTTAAATCCGCCAATGCCAATTCGATTCGCGTCGATTATTTCCACGTCCCAGCCTTTACCTTCGGCGTAGTGGGCATACAAACGAAACAGTTCAGCAGTAAACAGTGCTGATTCGTCACCGCCAACACCAGCGCGGACTTCCACAATCACGTCTTTGGGATCAAGTGGATCAGTAACGCGAGTGGTTTCTTCTAATTCTATCGCTAATTTTTTTTCTGCGGCTTGGAGTTCAGTGATTTCTTCAGTAGCAATTTGTCTTAATTCAGCGTCTGATTCTGTTTTGACCATTTGCTCAGCGCTGGTTAAATCAATTTCAATTTTGGCCAAACGCTTGATGTTTTCGGCGGTTTCTTTAAGATCGGCATATTCGCGTGATACGGATTTTAATTTTTGTGGTTCCGTAATAACCGCAGGGTCCTGCAGTTGTTGTTCGAGGTTGTGAAATTTTTCGAGGAGTTGTTGATATTTGGGTAACATACAGGTTAGTGTAACATATCTTGAAACAAAAAACAGGCCTATAGAATAGAACCTGTTTTTAAGTTTGCGGTATCTACGCTTCTTTGGTGGTGGCTTTTTTGGCCTGTTTCTTGGCAGTAGAAGCGGCTTTTTTTACTTTTTTACCTTTGCGGCCAGCGGCAGCAGCGGTTTGTTTGTCGGCACGTTCTTGGAATTTCTCTACGCGACGGGCAGTGTCTACGAATTTCTGCTTACCTGTGTAGAAGGGGTGGCATTGATTACAAAGTTCAATACGAATTTCTTTTTCCGTACTGCCGGTTACAATGCTGTTACCACAAGCACAGTGGATAGTGGCGTTTGTGTAGTATTCTGGATGGATGCTTTTTTTCATATACTCGTAAAGCTTTTATAGGTAAGAATGTGATAAATATACCACAATCGAAAAAAAATGTCAACGGTTTAGAAAGTCCCCACCCCACACTGTCCAGGCGGACGTGGGGTGGGGGTGGCTTCCCGAGACTTTACGTCTTCGGGAAGAAGATGAAGCCGTACCGCGTGCGGTCGGCATCCAAGTTCACGTGGATGCCGCTCACCTTGGCAGGGTTCTTGCCCACGGTTTCGCCCTCGAAGGAGAGGACGTTGCCCTCCTTGTCGAGGCGATCGACCGTCCGGATGTTGATCGGGATGACGGTGTTGTCGTCAACCCGGAAGAAGTTGGCGCCGTAGGGCTGCGGAACTTCCTCTCCGCTGGCGTTGCGCAAGACTTCGGTCTTGTGCTTGAGGCAGTCGAAGATCTGGGTCAGCGCCGGAACGTGGACCGGGATCGGGTCTCCGTTGGTGCGTTCGGCGATGGCCTTGATCTTCTCCTTGACCACGATGTCAAGGCGGAGGGTGTCGAGGGAGGCGTAGGGGGCGGGCATGGGGGGTTACCGCATGTTAATCCCTGAGGCGCAGGGAGAAACGCACTCTACTGAAGAAATTCCAGCAAGAGTGAGCGCATTTTATATTTTTTTGCAGTTTTTGTCAATAGGAGTTATACTATCAACTATAAAGGAACATTTGAAGCTTGTTTATGGGTTTTGAAGTGATTTTCCTTGTGAAATGTAAAACCATATGCACATACAGCGAATCATTGCTCGGGAAGTTCTGGATTCACGGGGGAATCCGACCATAGAAACCAAGGTTATTTTGCAAAATGGGATCATGGGGTCGGCCAAGGTGCCTTCGGGTGCTTCTACTGGCAGTCACGAAGCAGTGGAATTGCGCGACGGTGGAAGGCGATACGGTGGCAAAGGGGTGCTCCGGGCAGTAAAACATGTGAATACTATTTTAGCGCGTACGCTCCAGGGCGACTCGGTTCGTGATTTGAAAGCATTAGATCAAAAAATGATTGCACTGGACGGAACCGAAAACAAATCAAAATTGGGCGCAAACGCGATTCTTTCGATTTCATTGGCAGCGGCTCGGGCTGGGGCATTAGCATTAGAACTTCCACTCTATCGTCATATTCGTGAAATGTATCGTTTTCCTGAAAAAGGCTACCGGTTGCCAGTACCGCTCATGAACATTGTAAACGGTGGGCGGCATGCGGATAATGGTTTGTCGATTCAGGAGTTTATGATTATTCCTCGTCACAAATTATTTCGTGAACGGGTGCGCATGGGGTCACAGATCTTTCATTCGTTGGCCAATCATTTAAGTCAAAAACAGTATAGTATTGCCGTGGGTGATGAAGGTGGTTTTGCGCCCGAGTTGGCAAATAACGAGCGGGCACTTCAGGTGATTGTGGAAGCGATTCGGTTGGCCGGGTGGGAGCCGGGTAAACATGTGTTCTTGGGTATTGACGCAGCCGCTTCGGAATTTTTTCATCACGGAAATTATTATTTGGTAAACAATAAACAGGGGTGGACCGCTACCAAACTGATTACTATTTTTGAACAGTGGGTAAAAAAATATCCACTGGCACTCATCGAAGACGGGCTTAGTGAGGACGATTGGGTAAATTGGCAGATACTCACTAAAAAATTAAGCAAATCAACAGTACTTGTGGGCGATGATTTATTCGTAACAAATACAAAGCGGTTGGAGCGAGGCATCCAGGAAGGTGTGGCCAATACTGTTTTGATTAAACCTAACCAAATCGGCACGTTGTCCGAAACTATGGAAACTATTTCTTTAGCCAAGAAAAATAATTATCGCGTGGTAATTTCACACCGGAGTGGAGAAACGGCCGACACGTTTATTTCTGACTTAGCGGTAGCTGTGAATGCAGATTTTATTAAAGCTGGATCCATGAGTCGTTCGGAGCGAGTGGAAAAATATAACCGGTTGATGGAAATTGAAGAAGAATTGGGGATATAGTATGAAACACCAAACAACAACGTTGGTTATTCTCGACGGATGGGGGATAGCACGGGCAAGTAATCCTGGGAATGCGATTACACCAAAAACTGCGCCGTTCTTTTTTTCGTGCTGGAAAAAATTTCCGCATACTGAGTTGGCTGCTTCGGGTGAAGCGGTGGGGCTATTACCAGGACAAGAAGGTAATAGTGAAGCAGGGCATTTGAATCTAGGGGCAGGGCGAATTGTAAAGCAGGACGCGATGTATATTTCTGATGCGGTACGTGATGGTACGTTTTTTAAAAATACTGCCTTTCATCAAGCCCTGTTTCATGTTAAAAAATACAAGTCAGCTGTACATGTAGTAGGGCTCTTGTCTAATGGTAATAGTGCTCATTCTTCTCCGGAGCAGCTGTATGCTTTGCTTGATTTGTTCCACCGAGAAAAAATTGAACGGGTGTATTTGCATTTGTTTACCGACGGTCGTGATTCAGGGCAGCATGATGCGTCGTTGTACCTCAAAAAATTAGAAACACATTTTCATGGTACCGAGCGTGTTGCAACCATTATGGGGAGGTTATACGGGATGGATCGAGGCAAGGTGTGGGGCAGAACAGAGCGAGCATATAACGCTATGGTGCTGGCACAAGGAGATGTGGCTGAAAGTGCAGAGAAGGCAATTTTGGCAGCGTATAACCGTGGTGAAACCGATGAATTTATTAGTCCTACGGTAATTTCTGTCGGAGGAGAACCGGTGGCGACAGTGCAAGATCATGATGCTATTTTCTTTTTTAATTTACGGAGTGATCGAGCGCGACAGCTTACTAAAGCATTTGTGCAACCTGATTTTGAAAAGCAAAATGCCGGTGCATTTCAGCGAGTGCGTGTACCTGGGTGTACGCGGTTTGTTGCTATGACTGACTTTGGTCCGGATTTGGCAGGGGTATTGACGGCTTTCCCTAGTCGTGATATTCAGCATGGGTTGGTAGCAACGTTGGCCCCTCGTCCGCAGCTTTATATCGCGGAGTCAGAAAAATTTGCTCATGTGACGTATTTTTTTAATGGAGGATTTTCTCATACGTTAAATGGCGAAGAATGGGAAAAAGTCCCTTCTGTTATTGTGGATCACTGTGACGAACAGCCAAAAATGAGCGTGCATACTGTTGGTGTTCGTGTAGCCGAAGCAATACGTGGTGGGCAGTATGAATTTATTTGTGTTAATTTTGCCAACGCTGATATGGTGGGGCATACGGGCAATTTGGTCGCAGCAAAAGTGGCGGTTCGAGCAATTGATCAAGAGTTAAAGCGTGTTGTTACCGCTGCTTTAAAAACTAGTGGGCAAGTGATTATTACCGCTGATCACGGAAATGCCGAAGAGATGCTTGATTTGAAAACAAATGAAATAGATTCTGAACATTCTACGTTTCCAGTACCAGCAGTGGTAATTGCTACACCAAAACAATTGGCCGCAGTAGGTTTGGCTCGTGGCAAGAAAATGCGTCAAGGAATACTGGCAGATGTAGCCCCAACATTGCTTCGTCTGATGGGTATTGCGAAACCAAAACAAATGACCGGACGAGTGTTGTGGTAATTTGATTTTTTATGTTTTTTCATTATAAACCGGCAGTGCTCGTTATTTTAGATGGCTGGGGAATTGCTCCGCCGTCTGATGGGAATGCTATCACCGCAGCGAACACGCCGAATATTAAGAAATTTTTGAGTAACTATCCAGCTATGACTCTGGCTGCTTCTGGCAACGAGGTAGGGTTATCATTTGGAGAAATGGGAAATTCAGAGGTGGGACATCTCAATATTGGAGCAGGAAGAGTTTACTGCCAAACATTACCACGCATCCATAAAGAAATTAGTGATGGTCAGTTTTTTGATAACAGCGCATTGCTTTCAGCGATTGCTCATGTGCAAAAAAATAAATCACGATTGCATCTAGTTGGTTTGGTAAGTTCAGGGAATGTGCATTCGAGTAATGAGCATCTGTATGCGCTTCTTCAGCTTTGTCGACAAAAACACCTTACTAGTGATGTATTTGTACATGCCATCTTAGATGGGCGTGATGCGCAATATAATTCAGGAGCTTTTTTTGTGGATGAGCTAGAGAAAAAAATGAAAGAAAATAAAATTGGAAAAATCGCTTCGTTGTCAGGTCGATTCTATGCTATGGATCGGGACAATCGTTGGGATCGAGTTGAAAAGGCTTACCGAACTATGGTGGAAGGTGCTTCAGATTCGACGGCATCAAGTGCAGCCAAGGCAATTAAAGACTCGTATGCCAAAGGGCGTTATGACGAAGAGTTTTTGCCAACCGTTATTACCCGTTTTGGTAAACCTGTAGGAACTGTTGGTGAAAATGATGCTGTAATTTTTTTTAACTTTCGTCCAGATCGAGCGCGCGAGCTTGTTAAAGCTTTTGTGCTTCCTGATTTTGGTAAATTCGAACGACAGGCAATTGCTAATTTATTTGTGGTTACCATGACTGAGTATGAAAAAGATTTGCCAACAGTGGTAGCCTATCCGCCGGATGTGATTCATAATTGCTTATCTGAAGTAGTGAGTAAGGCTGGGCTGAAGCAGTTACACGTCGCTGAAACAGAAAAATATGCTCACGTAACTTTTTTTCTTAATGGTACAATTAACGATCCGTTTCTCGGAGAAGAGCGAACCTTGGTTCCATCTCCAGCGGTGGCAACCTATGATGAAGCGCCGGCAATGTCTGCGGTGGAAATTACTAAGGCTGCAATGAAGGGAATCGAGAGTGATAAATTTTCTTTGATTGTTATTA
>CAYTMT010000030.1:0-377 GCA_964439095.1 uncultured Gammaproteobacteria bacterium
AATTTTTTCTTCCTGGCCACCAGAAAACATAAATAATAGACCGCTTTGTAAAATCATAAACAACAAGACGATCCCCGCAAACCCCATTCCCATTTGAATCAGTCGCGCTACCACGAGCCGTGGATCCATGGCCGACAGGCCAATACGATCACCGAATGCTTGTAAGACAGCCAGGACACCTCCATTGGTAGTGCTGGCAGCAGCAAAGGTTACTTGAGGAATGAATAAAATCACCATAATAAGCACGGCCGTCTGCTGGATAGTTTTAATAATAGTGCGAACAAGCGGATTTTTGCGTTTAATTTTGGGAAAAACATTCTTTCCGTCCCGTTCTTTTTGTAGCAGATTGGCGTGGGTCAAAACCTTAACGTGCTGTG
>CAYTMT010000030.1:387-1474 GCA_964439095.1 uncultured Gammaproteobacteria bacterium
AGCGGTAAAGAAATATCCAAAATTTTAGCAATATCCCCTACGGTGAATTTTGGATTCTCGGTGAGAATGCGAAAAATTCGAAAACGATTTACATCGCTGAGCGCCTTAAATGCCGTAACAGCCCGGGCATCAGTTTCACTAAACAGATTGCGATTTTTTAAAATTATTTTTTTACTGAGCACAGCTAATAGTTAAAGAATTGTTTAATAAAGTAACTATACACTAGTTGTTGTTTTTTGTCCAGAAAAAAACACTTGACAACACAGTGTAACGCGCGCATACTACCATCAGGTTTAGTCAACTGTATACCCTGCGAGTAGGTCGACTATCTTGCAGCACTACAGACAACGATACGCATATGATGACGACAATGTCTTCTGTTGAAGAAGAAAAAGACAAGCCGACAGGTGCTCCTTCTGCACCCGCCACAGTCAAGGAAACAGATGTGGTTGAAGAACCAAAAAAATAACATCTTCACAAATTTCAAAACTAGCTCTTTGCTGAGCTAGTTTTGCTTTTGTATATTGGTTGTGTTTTATTCATAAAAGAAAAATAATATGGAAAACAAATTTAAAAAAGGAGTAATTCTTGGCGGAATATTAGCAGCCGGAGCAGTGCTTGGGTTTGCTATGACCAAAGAAGGTCAGGAATTAACTGAAGAATTGCAAAAGAGCCTTAAAACACTATCCAAACACTTGAAAAAAAGTTTACACCGATTGCAAGATGTAACCAAGGAAAGTTTTAATGAATTAGTGGTCGCCGTAGTGGAAGAATATGCGATAACAAACGAACTTGCTAATGACGCTAAAGAGAAATTAGTACTTGCCTTACAAGCAAAATGGCACGAAATGGAAGCAGAATACTTAGCCGAAAAAGACTAATTTATGAATATTACTTTAAAGCCAGCGGATAAAAAAATAATTGCCGCTGTAAAAGAAAAAATCAAACAAGAAACACGCCAAGCTATTGAGGAAGGGGTTAAGGAAGCAAAAGAAGAGGCGGCGATCGAAGAAAAAAATAAATATTAGAACAGATCGCCCGGTGTGTTTTGTTTGACAAGATTAATTCCTCTTATTAACAAAATATA
>CAYTMT010000030.1:1484-5425 GCA_964439095.1 uncultured Gammaproteobacteria bacterium
CGCTATACAATAGAGTAGTTCTTTTTACCGTCTCACTAAAATGACGAAGGGAGCTTTTAAGCTATTTGTTTTAACAACTAGTCTGAAAGCTCTTTTCGTTGGAAAGAGCCCTTTCTCCCAGGGCCGGGAATCGCTTCTAAGCACAACTCAAAGGAGAGGCTACCGTGAAGCAAAAGCAAACTAATCCCCCGTTTCCTTACGGATTCCTGTACTTGCCCGTTGCGAATATGGCGTCTATGGAGATCTACCAGATCTACTACGATGGAGATGAACCTCCTATCTGTACTGAGAAACAAGAACAGCTGAACAAAATCTCCTCCTGGTCCGCAGCCAGTCACAGGACACCAGTCAACCGGGAAACCCTGCTGACCTACGGTCGCCAATACCCGGAAGCGGTCAAGAAACAGCAGGTAGGAACCCTTTTCGGTTTCAAATACTCCTGCCGCGAAACGGACGGTTGCAGCGCTCAATGGATGGCCTGCCCCCATAAAGCAGAGCGTAAGTGCCACGTAGACCCTCACGCCCTTGTTTTGGAGTACAAGGAAGGAGAAGTCGTTGTTAGCCATCTCAACGTGGGGAAGGCCCTTCCCGAAGGGCTTTGGCTCATCTTCCAAACA
Source organism: uncultured Gammaproteobacteria bacterium (assembly GCA_964439095.1). Taxonomy (GTDB): domain Bacteria; phylum Patescibacteriota; class Patescibacteriia; order Magasanikbacterales; family GWA2-37-8; genus CAYTMT01. The sequence goes on from CAYTMT010000030.1 coordinate 2,102, forward strand.
GAACAGGCGTAGAAAAACCCTACCCGATTCCATCGGTAAAAGGTTTCCCCCGCACCAACACAGTCAGCAATGACAATTGGGCGGGGTTCTTTATTTTCTTCAATCATTGTAGAAAAAGAGGTTTTCTGGTAAAGTTAAAACGTTTTTCGATGTAAAAATTATTTTTATCATGTCAATTATTGAGCTTGTTATTAACGGCATTGTCACCACTATTGCTTCCACTGGATATATTGGGGTTGGTATTCTAATGTTGTTAGAAAGTTGTGGCATACCTGCTCCTTCCGAAGTGATTATGCCCTTTGCTGGCTTTCTGGTGGCCAAAGGCAATTTTGATTTTTGGCTTGTAGTTATAATTGGAACCATAGGAAATCTACTTGGATCTCTTTTGGCATACTGGATTGGATACAAAGGCGGTCGTCCACTGATTGAAAAATATGGCAAATATATTTTTATTTCTAGCCACGATCTTGATCGCGCCGACCATTGGTTTGCCACGCGAGGCGAAGCGCTTGTTTTTTTTGGCCGCCTGCTCCCGGTCGTTCGAACCTACATTTCTTTTCCAGCCGGCATTGCTCAGATGGATTTAAAAAAATTCTCACTCTACACTTTTTTGGGAGCGCTCCCTTGGTGCCTTCTTTTTACCTGGTTCGGAATGCTCCTCCAAAATAATTGGGGGGTAATTCACGCCAAGCTCCATTATTTTGACTATCTTATCGCCGTTTGTTTGTTGTTTTTTATAGGAAAATACATTCGCCAACATATTCAAAAAAATAAATTAACATAACCACTTTTGACATGCGTTTCACTTCAGCCCTTACCACGCTCCCCCTTTCTCTACTCCACTACCACGGGTATACACTCATCCTGCTTGGAACATTTTTAGAATCAATCCCTTTTTTTGGCGCTTTTATTCCTGGGAATAGCCTTATTATTTTTGGAGGATTTTTGGCAAAAATACATGTGCTCAACGTAGTTGGGGTGATCGGGGTCAGTGCCATGGCGGCAATTTTAGGCGATCTGACAGCCTATGCCTTGGGAAGGCAATATGGATACGACCTATTAATTCGTTATGGCAAATACGTTTCCATCCAACCGGCACACCTGGAGAAAGCAAAACATTTAGTGGCTCATCATTTAGGAAAAATCTTAATCATCGGCCGTTTTTATTTTGTAACACGATCTATTGCCCCATTTGTTGTTGGCGCATCAAAAGTCGCCTTCTACCGTTTTTTTACTTTTAGTGTTATTGGTGATACGTGTTGGGCAATAATTTCCGTACTTATAGGGTATGTTTTTGGAGCGAGTTTTCAAATAGCAGCACAACACCTGCACCGAATGACCATGATTGTTTCTCTGGTTGCACTCGGAGGAGGTCTTGGATACTGGTTATACCTAAGAAATAAAAAACGAATCTCAAAATAAATATGAGAGAGAAAATTCGATTTCCCTACTCGGCTATTCTTTGCGCCACTATTTTTTTAATCATCCCCTTTTTTTCGGTGCATGCCAAAGAAATATCGTCTTCAATAAAACCTCCCAGCTCCACCATATATTTTACCTTTGACGCCGACATGACCCCGCGAATGGAGCGACAACTCGCCCAAAAAAAAGTAAAACAATGGTACGACCCAGAAATTATTGATTACTTGGAAACAGAAAAAATCCCGGCCACTATTTTTGTGACGGGCATGTTCGCCGAAACCTACCCCACAACAGTGTCCTTGTGGAGTCAAAATAATCTTTTTTCAATTGGTAATCATAGCTACAGCCACCCTGGTTTTACCCCACACTGTTATGGTCTGGCAACAGCGAGTTCCACCATTGCCAAAAAAGAAGAAATTACCCGCACCCAATCAATTTTGCAGAAAATCACCGGCTCACCCCCTCGCCAGTTTCGCTTCCCGGGACTATGCCACACCACAACTGATGATCAACTAGTAACACAGCTTGGATTACAGGTGGTAGGCGCAGACGACATCTCTGGAGACGCTTTTAATCATAATCTGAACACTATTGTAAAAACTGTTTTAAAGCGCGCCCATAATGGCTCCATCCTACTGATGCACACCGGCGGCCCGCACGCTCCAAAAACGCTGGCTGCTCTTAAAAAAATTGTCCCCCTCCTCAGACACCAGGGGTATGAATTTAAAAACCTACCACCTCGCATTTAGGGTTTTAACGCATTGCAGTATATGGAACAAGACACACCCACTTTGAATGCGGAGGTTATCCAATCGGTTATAGATGGCGACCTCAACGCCTTTAATGGAGTCATGCTTACATTACAGACGGCAATCTTTAACCACCTCTATCGCCTTACCGGATCACGAGATGACGCAGTAGATTTAGTACAAGAAACTTTTTTAAAAGTATTTACCAAACGACAATTAATCAACCCGGAAGAGAATTTTAAAGCCTGGGTTTATAAAATTGCCACGAATACAGCCTACGACTGGTTCGCAAAAAATAAAAAAATAAACGAGGTGACGTCGCTCGATGAAAGCATGCTTGAAACAATTGAAGACAATTTGCCGTATTACCGTATAGATGAGGCTTCTCGAATTGATTTAGAACAGGCCCTCCAAAAAATAAGACCGGCGTACCAAACAGTAATAACACTCTTTTACCAACAAGGTTTTACCTACGAGGAAATTGCCAGGATTATGGGAATCTCCCTTGGAACGGTAAAAACTTTTCTTTACCGCGCCAAACAATCACTTGCTGAAGAGTTAAAAAACTATGAATGATCCATTCCAAAAATTACAAGAAGTAAGCGAAGAACCGGCGCCGTTTGATATTTCCAAAAAAGTCTTACGAATTATTATTCTTCGTCGCCTTCGCACCCCTCTCTTTTTGGTTGGTCTATTGCTCATCAATATTATCTTTTCTTGTTTGAGGATTGGTATGCACACCGTGGAGTGCGGCACCTTGTCAATAATCAAAGTAATCATCACAAATTTTGAACTGAGTTGGGGCTACTTGGCAGAATCATGGGATGGATTGATAGAAATTTTACCGGCTACTGAAATAAAAATACTCATTCTTAACATGGGGATTGTCTCGCTGCTCAGTGCCTTGGCCTATCGGGCCTATAAACTACAAATGAATAAGTTGTTTCGATATAAATTTGTTCATAAAGGTCGAATCTAATTTAAGCTATACAAACTAAACATATTTTCTATGAACACAAACAAAATTACCCGCGCACTCTTTGTTTCAGCACTTTCTGCCGCTCTCATCATACCAGCTATCACGTTTGCCGCCACAGAACCAACCACAGCTCCAGGCGCTGCAGTAAAAACCGAAATTAAAACCTGCAACATA
>CAYTMT010000030.1:5525-9848 GCA_964439095.1 uncultured Gammaproteobacteria bacterium
AAAACATAAAAGCACCCAACAGGTGCTTTTATGTTTATTGAATTGAAATAACTGTATACTCAATTTCTCCTCGTAATGATGTTACCGCAATTTTCTCTCCCACTCGACATCCAATGAGCATAGCCCCGATTGGCGATTGATACGAAATAATCCCTCGTTCTGGATCAGCCTCAGTTGACCCAAGTATCTGAAATGTTTTTTGTTGACCGAGATACTCGACTGTTACTCGATTTCCAACTTGCACTGTTCCTGTGGGCTCACGATTGGGTATAATTTCGGCACGATTAATTTGGCTCTCGATCTTTAGAATATTATTATTAATTCCACGCAGTCGCCCTTTGGCCAATTGATATTCCGCATTTTCCGAAAAATCACCCAATTGAGCCAAGCGAGCAACTTCTTCTGCCGCGTGTGGCCTGTTTTTTTTCAACTGCTCTAGTTTACGCTCAAAATCAGCAAATTTAGCCTCGGTCATCAACGGATCAGAAGGAAGATGGGTGAATTTTCCTGGTTTACGATAGGGAACTTGCATGAAATTTAGTTTTGTCCAATTTGATCAATATCTTTTTGATAACGTTCTGCTGTGGCCAGTACGTTATCACCATAAAATCGATACTTTACATTGGTCGATCCTGAAAAATATTTCATGGCTGCTTTCCATTCATTTTGCTCTCCGTTGGTTCCACCGTCACTTGTTAATTTTATGGCGGCAGCCACGAAAGCGTCCTTAATCTCCCACGGATTCGCAGCCCTTCCCGTGAGCGCCGTTACTTTTGCCCGATACCCCATCCACGTAGAAGGGATAAATTGTGCTGGCCCCATCGCTCCACCCCACCCAATTTGTTTTCCTTTTTTATCATGCATTGGACAAGAAACTGGTGTAGTATCGGTATCTAGGGTTAATTCTTCGGTAATAGTTCTAAACGGCTCCTGATCACGATCGGGTTTCATTACTACTTTCCAACTCTTTTCCGGTGGATCCCCTGCTCGATTACAGGTTCCTACATTTTTTCCCAAACTTGACTCTTGTGTGAGGATCGCTAATAAAAATGCAGGGCGAATACCTGTTTGTTTTGACACCCAATTGGCCACATCTACCGCATCACCAAAACTAATAGTCTTGGCACTTTCGAATAAATCGTAAATACGGTTACGTATTTTTTTTGCCTGCTCTTGAGTGAGGGCAAGTTGTGTCTGATAATTAGATTCTTTTCCTTTAGTTTCTTGGAGAAGGCTACTTTGCTCCTGAAGTTTATTAACTAAATTTTTTTCTTGAATTGTTTTAATTTTTAAAAGCTCGCCCATATCTGTGCGATTTTCTTCGTAGACAGTAAGGTGGTGCTCTAGGTTTTTTTGTGTTTGTTGGACTGCTTCGGTAAGCTGGGTAAGCTCGCGAGAGAGAATATAGTGCTGTTTTAATTCATTATACACTTCACTCAACCCCCCAGAGCGCAGTAAAGAAAAAATAATGGATTCTCGATCTTTTTGATTGATCAATCGCAAAACAACAGAGAGGCGTTCTTGTTGTGCTGTTAATTTTTTTTTGGTGTCTTGAATAGAGTCCTCTGTTGTCTGAATAGTATCTTCAACTTGCTTCAATTTAATACCAGTAGATTTGATTTGAAGCCGCAGTTGATCCTGGCTCTTTTTTAGTGAATTGATCTTATTGGTAAGATTAGTTTTTTCGGTTTTGGTAGAATCTAATTGTTTTTGTAAACCGCTAATTTCACGCTCTATTGCAGCTAGTTGGTCTTCAAGCTCTTTTTGAGTAGGCGTCGCCTCTGCTAAAACAGGACGCATAAAAAGCAGCATACACACAAATATGCTGACTATGACTAACCAATTTTTATTTTTTGTTACCATAAAAATATCTTACCGTAAAAAACAACTCCAGTCAACAAAATAAAGCTAGCCCCTACTATAAAAATCACCTCTAGTGTGATATTATTCCATTACTCTAATCAAGATTTTAACTTTTTCTTATGGAACTTAACCCGCTCACCCCTAGAGAAGAACATGTTATTATAAACAAAGGCACCGAACCTCCATTCACCGGTGAATTTGATAATTTTTTTGTGGAAGGAACATATCTCTGCCGGCGTTGCAATACCCCACTCTACACCTCGGATGCTAAATTCCACTCCGGATGCGGCTGGCCCAGCTTTGACCAAGAAATCCCAGGTGCAGTAAAGCGTACTACCGACCAAGATGGACTCCGTACCGAAATAACGTGCACCACCTGCCAAGCTCATTTAGGGCACGTTTTTTTAGGGGAAGGTCTTACTCAAAAAAATACTCGGCATTGTGTTAATTCTATTTCACTTAAATTTATTCCTAAAACAAATTAATTTTACTGTATGCAAACTGAGACGATTATTTTTGGAAGTGGCTGTTTCTGGTGTACAGAGGCAATATTCCAAATGTTACAGGGCGTTACTTCGGTAGTTTCTGGATACGCGGGCGGAAAAACCGATCACCCAACCTACTACAAAATAATTGACGGCAATACCGAACATGCGGAAGTTATTAAGGTTGAATTTGACCCCACAAAAATTTCACTACCAGATTTACTAGCTGTTTTTTTCTCCTCTCACGACCCTACCACGCTGAACCGCCAAGGACATGATGTTGGAAACCAATATCGCTCTATTATTTTATATACCCAACCTGAACAAAAAAATAGTATCAATCATTTTATTCAAGACCTCACCCAAAATAAAACTTTTTCTGCGCCTATTGTTACCGAGGTAAAACCTCTTTCTACCTTTTACCCTGCGGAGACAAATCATCAAAATTTTTATCAAAATAACCAGGAACAGCCCTATTGCCAGGTGGTGATAAATCCAAAAATTAACAAATTGCGCACTGGTTTTGCCCACCTATTAAAACCACGCCCATAAATAATTTTGGCTAAAATTCAACAATTTTTTACTCCTCCCCCTGGACAGAAACCATTTTCTGTGCTAGTATGCCCGTACTATGAATACTCAACACCCAAATATTGCCCAAACTGGCACAGGAACCTTCCAAGGACTCGGTATTGCCCCTCGCCTTCTCGAGGCCCTTGCCCGGCTCAAATTTCAACAACCAACCCCTATTCAGCATCAATCAATCCCTCCCGCTATTGAGGGAAGGACATTGTGGGCATTGCCCAAACCGGCACCGGAAAAACACTCGCTTTTGGTATCCCTATGATCCAACGCATTGGCATCAATCGCTGCCAAGGCCTTATTCTTTTACCTACCCGCGAGTTAGCGCTTCAGGTTGACGAAACATTACAAAAAATTGGCAAAGAAGTCGGCCTTAAAACAGCCGTGTTGATTGGCGGTGCTTCAATGTACCAACAAGTTCAGACCCTACGCCGCAACCCACACGTGATCATCGCCACTCCTGGACGCCTGGTTGACCATTTGGAACAAAGAACCATGCAACTTTCACAAGTGCGTATTGTTGTTCTGGACGAAGCAGACCGCATGCTTGACATTGGCTTTGCCCCTCAGATTAAACGAATTTTAGGAATGCTCCCCAAAGAACGCCAAACCATGCTTTTTTCGGCCACTATGCCCCAAGCCATCGTTACCATGGCCAAAGAATACATGACTATCCCCCTCCGCATCGAAGTAGCTCCAGCCGGAACAACTGCCAGCAAAGTGGAACAAGAAATTTTTATCATCAGCAGAGAACTTAAAATGTCGCTTTTGGAAAAATTACTCACTGATTACAAAGGAACAGTGCTCGTATTTTCACGCACCAAACATGGTGCCAAGCGCATTGCTGCCGCCATTAAACGAATCGGCCACCAGGCTGCCGAAATTCATTCCAACCGCTCTCTTGGTCAACGCCGAGACGCGCTCGATGGTTTTAAATCTGGAAAATATCGTATTTTAGTTGCCACCGATATTGCCGCACGTGGTATCGACGTTGTAGGCATTGAATTGGTGATCAACTTTGATTTGCCAGACAACTCCGAAGACTACGTACACCGTATTGGCCGAACTGGTCGTGCCGGATACGCTGGTCGCGCTATTTCGTTTGTTACTCCGGACCAACGGAACGACATTCGCTCCATTGAAAAACTAATTCGAAAAACATTGCCTATTGCTGCTTTGCCAGCACTTCCCTTACGCCCAACCATTGAACCACTTCCCGAACGAGAAGAATTCCGATCGAATGGCGGAGGATCTCGTCGCCCAAGCAGACCTTTTTATCCCCAACAGCGCGGTCGACAAAATAGTGGTGGAAATCGTAACTTTCGTGGTGGAAGATAAAAAATAAAGAGCCCGGCCGACACGAATGTCGCCGGGCTTGTGCGTTCTGAGAGGT